>JBDSRR010000279.1:0-13682 GCA_039929185.1 Actinomycetota bacterium | reverse complement strand
CCTTTAGGGAAGGAAGCACTTGGAGCACCTCCTTGAGGTTCGATTCGTTCACGTTCAACTTGACCAGAACCTTGCCTCGCGCGTCGATGGCCCCCATGAGCAGGATCTTTATCTCCTCAAGGGCCTGGCGCTTCGCCGGATCTCTACTGACGCTTGGATTCGCTATCAGCAATGTCGGTGACTCGAGCAAAGTGTGGATGATTCGCAGACCGTTGCGGCGAAGGGTACTGCCCGTTTCTGTCACATCGACGATCGCGTCGACGATCTCGGGAACTTTGGCCTCGGTGGCGCCATATGAGGTGAAGATACGTACGGGGATGTTGAGGGACTCGAACAGTTGGCGTGTCAGGTTCGGGTATTCCGTAGAGATGCGGCTGTCGGCCTTGATCTGTTCAACCGCGTCAATGCCAGACTGTTCCGACACAGCCAGAACGATCTTGACTTTCGCGTTGACATAGCCCTTGGTATAGGGCAATTCAGCCACGGTATCGACCTTCGCACCGGTTTCGCGCACCCAATCAAGGCCGGTCAACCCAAAGTCGAAGAAACCATCTTCCACGTATCGGGGAATCTCCTGGGGACGCAGCAGCGAGAAACGATCGACGCGCGGATCGTCGACGGTCCCGTGATAGTCACGGTCGCTCCCGCGAACCAAGCGGATATCAGCAGACTCGAACAGAGCCAAGGTCTGGTTCTCGAGGCTGCCCTTAGGAATGACTAGTCGCAACATGGATGCCGATAGTAACCGGATATGATGCCGAAATGAAAAAGGGAGCCAAGTGGAGTCTAGGTATAACCGTCGTCCTGATAGTTCTTGCAGGCTTATGGGCCGCGGCCTTCGCTGTCGCCAAACTAGCGGGCGGCGGAACTGGCGATGGTCCAGCAGCCGGATATAACGAAGAGATCCTGCGCGACGCAGACAATGGCACCTCCGACAAAGTAGTGATGATCAACGTTGTTGGCGAGATCTTCTCTGATCCCGACGGCGGGCTTGAGGGCGCAACAGACTCAAACATCATCGGACAGCTCGACCGTGCCGTGGATGATCCCGACACGAAAGCGATAATCATTCAACTAGAAACACCCGGCGGCGGAGTCGTGGCAAGTGACGGTATCTACGAGCGTGTTCGAGAAGTAAGTAAAGAGGAGGACATTCCGGTGATTGCTCTCATGGGCGATGTCGCCGCATCCGGCGGCTACTACATCGCTGCGGGGGCCGACGAGATAGTCGCCCACCCTTCAACTTGGACCGGCAGCATCGGCGTGATCGCTATGCTCCCCAACTTCGAAAAGGCCGCCGACAAGTTAGGGATCGGGCTTACGGTGATAAAGAGCGGCGCTCTGAAAGACGCTGGGTCGCCCTTTCGCCAGATGACTCCACAAGAACAGTCTTTATTCCAGACACTCATCAACGAGGCTTACGACGGATTCGTAAAAGTCGTTGCTGATGGTCGAGAGCTCGACGAAGCCAAAGTGCGCGAATTGGCAGATGGCAGGATCTATTCAGGCAAACAAGCCAAGGAAGTGAAGTTGGTCGACTTTCTGGGCGACCTGGATCTGGCTTTCGAGCGGGCCAAGAAACTCGCCGACATAGAAGATGCCGTGCTGGTGCGCTATACAGCGGATGTTGGGTTTGGAGACATCCTCGGAGTAACGAGCCAACGGCTCAGGAAGACTTCGCTGCAGCAAGAGTTGGGAATCGCCCGCCGCCCGGGGGCCTCTTACCTCTGGATCCCGTAGTGGGATGCCGTTCAAACCGATTGACGGCAGTTCGGCCCACACGGAGTGCTAGGATTAATTTGATGGTCGTTCAGCCAAACTCCAGGCTCACATAAATCAGGACAACTGCTTGCCCAGCAGAGCGAATTCGCGAATCCCTTTCCTAAGAGATATCTTTGGCTCATAGCCGAAAACCTTCGAAGCTAAGTTAGGCGATGCGAAGATGTGGCGCACATCCCCGAGGCGAAATCGTCCGCTGACGAACGGCTCGGGTCCCCCCATAACCGCGCTCAGTTCACGCGCCACATCTCCAACTGTCATTGGTGATCCACTCGAAATGTTGAAGGTGCCTTGGATGGGTTCGGGTCGCGTGATGACAGCAACGTTGGCTCTAGCGACATCAGTCACATGAACGAAATCTCGGATCTGTGCACCATCCTCGAACACTTCCGGGGCCTCCCGCATACCGATTGCGCTCTTGAAAAGACTCATGACCCCGGCGTATGGAGTGTTGCGCGGCATCCTATCGCCATACACGTTGTGATAGCGCAGTACCGTCACTGGAACCGACGTCTCGCGTGCAAACACCGAACATAGATGTTCCTGATTCAACTTTGTCACGGCGTAAACATTGCGAGGGTCGGTTATCGCGCTTTCGGTTATCTCCGTCGCGTACAGCTCCTGGTTGCAGTGAGGGCAAGTGGGCTCAAAAGCTCCTCGGCGCAGTTGATCGGGGTCACGAGGCAGCGGTCTTACGTCTCCGTGGCTGTCGCACAGGTAGGCTCCTTCGCCATAGACAACCATACTGCTCGCCAATATCAATCTTCCCGCAAAGCCAGTGGTCCACAACGCATGGAGTAGGTGGGCTGTGCCCAGCGAGTTGTCCTCGACGTAGGCGACGCTGTCTCCATAATCAACTCCCATGCCAACCTTCGAGGCTTGATGGCACACTGCATCGACGCCTTTGACGACCTCGATCAAAGCGACCGGATCGTTGACGTCGGCACGAACAAGGGTAGCCCGTGGGTTAACGTGAACCTTTCGCTCTGCGCTATTGGCTCTCGAGTGAAAATTGTCAATGACAAGTACGTCGATTCCAGCCGCGACCAAGGCATCGACTATGTGTGATCCGATGAAGCCCGCTCCACCCGTGACGAGAACCTTCAAGAAACGGTTGCTCCCTCACCTAGCGGGAGCTTCACCACAAAACGACATCCCGCCCCATGATTGGTTACTTCGATAACGCCGCGGTGGGCTTCAACGATACCGCGTGCGATCGCGAGCCCTACCCCGCCGCCCGATTGTGCCTCGGGTGTCCGCGACGCGATCCCTCGAAAAGCCATATCGAAAACGCGATCAATGTCATCTGCTGGGATCCCTCCGCAACCATCCGCGACCGAAACGTATGCATGATGGTCCACCACCCCGGCATCGACCCAAACTGCCCCGTCTGCAGGCGTGTGCCTGATGGCATTTTCGAGCAAGTTGCGAAAGACGCGGCCCATTTCAGGCGGCGATAGATAGAGTTCGGGCGAATGCCCATTCACTCGACCCTCCAACTTCACTCCTCTCGCCCTTGCCGTACTCTCGGCCGCTGCGATCGCATCCGACACCAGATCACCAAGCGACATCCTGCACAGCTCAAGACTGATGGCACCCGCGCTGATTCGGCTCAATTCGAAGAGATCGTCTATCAAGCGGGCCAATCGATCGACCTCCTGCCGCATACTGCGGTGATACCGCTCAACCGTCTCTGGGTCCTCGACCACATGGTCCTCAAGGGCTTCGGCCATCGCCCTAATGCCCGCCAACGGGAACCGCAAATCGTGGGACACCCAAGCGACCAATTCTCTCCTGGAGGATTCCAATGCGCGCTCCTTTTGGCGCGCCTCCTCCAGCTTTGCGTGCATCAACTGGAGCTCACTGGCGAGCCCTCGGAACTCCTCCGGCCCCCAGGGCGGCAGGTCAGGATCCTCTCCCTGCCCAATGCTTCGGGCTGCCGATCTCAGATCGCGAGCCGCCTTCGCAACAGTCAGTCCAAGCATCAGACAAACCGCGCTGCCGGCCGTCGCTGCGGCGAGTAATAAAACCACCAACGCTCTGAGATCGTGAAATGAAATGAACATCAGCCGCGCTGCAGTAATTGACCCGATGGCGATGCCCGAAACGGCGGTGATGATGATCAGATTCAACTGCAAACTGATCGAACGATTCCGGATCATCCGCAGTATCGCTAGACCCACTACTCCGGTAACGAGCGCAGCCGATCCAGCCAGGAGCGCCAGTTCCAACGAATCCTGGAGCGTCACGCCCACGGCCCGGGCGGCCGAGGCCGTCGCCACGGCTCCTATCGTGATAGTCGATGCGATCTGACCGAGTTTACTCATGGATCGAACCGGTAACCGACTCCCCATACCGTCTTGATGTGTTGAGGTACCGACGGGTCGTTTTCTACCTTATCGCGGAGCCGTCGTATGTGAACCGTAACTGTTGAGGTATCGCCATAGGAGAAGCCCCAAACTTGCTCGAGCAGATCTTCACGGCGAAAGGCTCTATGGGGTCTCATCATGAAAAATGTCAGCAGTTCGAATTCGAGGGATGTCAACGAGATCTGCAGGTCGCCCTTCATGACTTCACGAGATGCAACATCTACGCGAAGTTCTCCCGCTGCTAGGAACCCGCGATATCTGCCGGTCGCACTTAAGTCATCGTGGGCCCGTCGCAGAACGGCCTTTACGCGAGAAACCAATTCCTTGGGAGAGAAGGGCTTTGTGATGTAATCATCCGCTCCCAATTCGAGTCCGATGATTCGGTCGCTCTCTTCGCCGAGGGCGGTTAGCATGACGACCGGAACAGCCGTCATTTGCCGAACCCTCCGGCATACTTCCAGGCCATCCAACCCGGGAAGCATGATGTCCAAGATGACGAGATCGGGCACCGCCTGAGCGATCTTTTCCAGGGCGAGCATTCCGTCGCCAATCAAGTCGACCTCGAATCCCTCTCGTTCCAAGTACCTTCTAACAACATCCGAAACAGTTTCGTCGTCCTCGACCAGAAGAACGCGTGTTGGAAGAGCCTGCAAGTCAACCTGACTAAGTGAAGGGTCCACGCCCAACACCCTAACCGCGCTAGCATCGGCAGTACTCGAAGGGGTCCAGAGTTCCCCAAATTGTAAGGACCCAAGTCTCCTCATCGACCTCGAGGCCCTGTAGCGTTTTGGTATGCCCGATGTCGTCCTTCCTGTCCTTGATGAAGCTGAAGCCCTCCCTGGAGTATTGGGTCGCATGCCGGTTGGTTACCGTGCGATCGTGGTCGATAACGGTTCGAGCGATGGATCAGCCGCTATCGCCCGCTCTTTCGGAGCCACTGTTGTGGATGAACCACGCAGAGGCTTCGGATCGGCCTGCTTTGCGGGTTTGATGGTGGCGACAGATGACATCGTTTGCTTTATGGATTGCGATGGATCCCTCGACCCGGCTGATCTGCCATCGGTTGTAAAAGGCGTGGTCGACGGCAACGCGGACCTCGTTCTCGGCGCCCGCGATATCGAACCTGGGGCCATGCCCCTGCACGGCAAGCTCGGAAACAAACTCCTTGCCTACAAGATAAGCAAACGGTGTGGTGTAGAAGTAACCGACCTTGGACCGATGCGAGCGGCATCTCGTGATGGATTACTGCGACTCAACATCTCCGACCGCCGGTTCGGGTGGCCACTGGAAATGGTTCTCAAAGCAGCATCTGCGGGATGGCGCATCAGTGAAGTTCGAGTTCCATACCGACCGCGATCGGGAGGCAAGTCGAAGGTGACCGGGACGTTGCGCGGGACGATGCGCGCTATTCACGATATGCGCAGAGTTTTCAAATGACCACTCTTTCACTGATCATCATTGCTAAAGCGCCCCATGCGGGCATCAGCAAGACTCGTCTTTGCCCGCCTTTTACAGAGGAGCAGGCCGCGGTCCTCGCCGAAGCCTGCTTAACCGAGACATTGAGGACGGTTTCCCGCGTCGACTCTGTCAACAAAGTGCTGGCGCTCGATGGTGCCCGCGGAGGTTGGCTTCCAAAAGGAATCGAGGTGATCGAACAAAGGGGCAAAACCCTTTCAGACAGGCTGACAAATGCATTTGTCGATGCCAGGTGCCCTGCCTTCCTGATAGGCATGGACACTCCGCAGATCGACATACCGCTTCTTAATCATTCCATCAGCCGTCTGCAATTGAATAACGTCGATGCGGTCTTGGGGTTATCGCCCGACGGTGGATGGTGGGGAATCGGACTCAAGCATTTCGTCCCTTCGGTCTTCCAGGGAATCCCTACGAGCACCGATGCAACAGGTGTCAGCCAATTGCTCAAGTTGAAGGATCTCGGTTATAGAACTGAACTACTCCCCGAACTTCAAGATATCGACGTGATCGACGATGCAGTCGAAGTTGCAGGACTCATCCCTAACTCGCATTTCGCTCTGACTCTGGCATCGATGCTGTGATCAATACGCCGGCTCTGGAGAAGGGTTCATTCAAAATGGTCTTCAACGATGGCCGGGAGACGCCATTAGCCATGAGTCGATGGACGGAGGTCGACCGTGCGGAGCCTTCGGTTATGTCGCGAGTGGTCGGCCCAGTTCTCGACATCGGATGCGGACCCGGCAGGCACGTGATCTCACTTGCTAGGAGTGGAATCATCGCCCTCGGGATCGACTCCTCGCCATTCGCTATTGCGATCGCCCTTTCCTCGGGGGCCCCTGTACTTCAGCGCTCGGTGTTCGACGCCATCCCAGGGACTGGCCGCTGGGGCTCCGCTCTTTTGATCGATGGCAACATCGGTATCGGCGGACACCCGCTTTTGTTGTTGAGGAGGGTGTCGAACCTGCTCAACTCAAGCGGCTGCGTGTTCATCGAGGTTGAGGGGCGAGGCGTTTCCACCAAACGATTGCATGCTCGTATCGAGGGCGAAGGTTGTCGATCGTCTTGGTTCCCATGGGCGACGGTTGGTATCGACTCAATCGCAACTGTCTCTGCATCTTCAGGATTCGTTGTGACCGACACGTGGCAGGAGGACAATCGATGGTTCGTAGGTTTAACCAAACGCGACGCAAGTCTCTGACGCCGTCAGACCATCTACGTGTAGGGCCTTTCGAAGAAGGTTCCTTCAAGAGTGCCCTGCATTCCGCGCGCACTGCCTCGATCCTTGGTATAGCCCTGGGCATCTGCTTTGGGATTGCCTTCGTAACCGGTGTCCTGTCGCATCTGATCCAGAACCCCACTTCATGGTTTCACTGGCCGAGCAGGCCCGCAGGGCTCTTTCGGATAACCCAGGGTTTGCATGTCTCCACAGGCATGATGTCGATCCCACTTCTTCTAGCCAAACTATGGACCGTTTATCCGAAGCTTTGGAAATGGCCGATCTTTGATGACTTGACGCACCTAGTTGAACGCATGAGCTTGTTTCCCTTAGTAGCGGGAAGCATCTTCTTGCTGTTCACTGGTCTTTTGAACATCAACTACTGGTACCCATGGCCGTTCCTTTTCGTACCAGCGCATTACTGGGTCGCCTGGATAACTATCGGAGCGCTTATCGTTCACATAGGCGCAAAGGCTGCGACCGTCAGAAAGGCGCTCAGCAGCGACACGGTTCTGATCGATGAAGTCAAGGACGGCCTCACTCGCAGACGCTTTCTAACTCTCGTCGGTGCAGCCTCGGGGGTGGTGATGCTGTCATTCGCGGGCTCAACCGTGCGTTTCCTAAGGAAAGTGTCAGTCTTGGCCCCGAGAGATCCGGCGGTGGGTCCCCAAGGGTTTCCGGTCAATCGTTCGTCGGCTCAAGCCCGGGTAGCTCAGTTTGCCCTTGACCCAAACTACCGGCTGGAGGTCGAAGGGAAGATGAAGCAAGTCATCTCTCTTTCCCTGTCGAACCTCAAGGCGATGCCTCAATACGGGGCAGAACTTCCAATCGCGTGCGTAGAGGGATGGAGCGCTATGGTCCGCTGGCGCGGCGTACGTTTGAGCGACATCCTGAAACTCGTCGACGCCGCTCCGGGCGCTTCAGTTCGAGTCGAATCCATGGAACGTCGAGGTGACTACCGCACTTCCATTCTCAATTCCACTCATGCCATGCATCCCGACACCCTGCTCGCTCTCGAAGCGAACGGCGAAACGCTTCATCTCGAGCATGGATTTCCTGTTCGATTGATCACGCCGACCAACCCTGGAGTAATGCAGACCAAATGGGTAGGTAGGCTGGTAGTGCTTTGAACCGCCGAGTATTCTGGACTATGGGGGTCATCGGGACATTAGTAATGTCGTTTGGAATCGTTGGCCTTATATCTCACTCTCGCCAAACTCATCCGATTGCTTGGGGCATCTGGTTCACCGGTGGAGCTTTGTTGCACGATCTCGTTCTTGCTCCAGTGGTGTTCTTCGTGGGAAAGAGAATCAAGAACCTGCTCACGGGACGAACGCGACTGGCCGTTCAGATGGCAATGATTCTGACGGGAGTTATCGCGCTCGTCAGCATCCCCGCCCTTTCTAGGGCAGGATTAAGCCCAACCAATCCGTCGATCCTTCCTCGCAACTACCTGAACGGGTTCCTGATTCTTGTCGGCCTGACGTGGGGTACGTGCCTCATCGCAGCGGCTCTGGTGCGAGACAAATGATGCGAGCGGAGATTGGAGTGATTGGAGGCACCGGGTTCTATAGCTTCTTTGAAGGTTGGCAAGAGATCACCCTGGAGACTCCCTTCGGATCTCCTTCCGATGCCATCGCTTTAGGAGAGATCGACGGGCGCAAGGTTGCCTTCATGCCGCGCCACGGCCGCGAGCATTCAATACCTCCCCACATGATCAATTACCGGGCCAACCTGTGGGCGATGCACGACCTCGGCGTCAATCGAATCCTGTCGTCGGGCGCAGCCGGGTCGCTCGTTCGCGATATCCATCCCGGCGACTTTGTCGTAAGCGACCAGTTGATCGATAGGACCTCCGGCCGCAAGGACACCTACTTCGACGGCCCTTTAACGACCCATATCTCGATTGCTGAACCCTTCTGCCCGGTCCTTAGAGAGGTGGCGATTAAGTCGGGAGCATCTCTTCAGTTTCCCGTTCACGATCAAGGCACCATGGTCATCATCCAGGGCCCCCGTTTCTCGACCAAAGCTGAAAGCCGGTGGTACGCGTCGCAAGGATGGCACATCATCGGAATGACTCAATTGCCTGAAGCTGCCCTGGCCCGTGAACTACAGATGTGTATCGCTAATGTCTCCTTGATCACAGATTACGATTCGGGCATCGAAGGGACAGCTGCCGTCACCGCGGATGAAGCGGTCACTGTGTTTAAGAAGAACGCGCAAAGCCTGCAGACGCTAATCGAGGCAATCATCGAATCGGTCCCGGAAGAACGGGACTGCGACTGCGAAAGCGCCCTCGATGTCGCGCGACCGAATCACTGAGAACTTTGTTCAGGGATGGGTACGCTTTTGGCTAATTAGCCGAAAGCCCGAACCTCTCTAAGTTCGACCGTGATGGATGCTCCAGACCGACCGGGCCCTTTGCGAATGCCCTCAGCAGGTTCACGTTCATTAATAGAAACCTCACGTCGGGAGGACCGTGTGGCCCTTTGGGACAAGAGGCCGTCAGGGTACATATCCAAGCCGTCGTGCCCGAAGCGAACACACCTGCGCCGCTTGGCGCTGAATAGTAGGTGACATCGGAGAAACTTCGCCTGTTTCTACAACTTACCGGCGAATGAGCAAGGATCTGAAGTCCCTCGGGCATCTGTCTCGCAGGGTTGACCCGATCGTACTCATACCCGATCAACCCCTTGATGCGGTCGCCACTTCGAATGCCCGTCCCTTCGAAGAGCCATGAGGACGCATCATCGATGGCAGCGTCCGCGTGCACGGGGTTGCATTCGTATGACTGGCCCACTAGGGAGTCCTCGGGTTCAAGCAAAGGGAATTCTCGCCAGTTGACGGTAACTTGCGAATCGTCGATCCCAAAGAGCGGATCTTGCTTTGCTACTCGATAGTTCACAATGCGCCTGTCCGCTCCCAGTCCAGATGCCTCAAGGCGGATGTGTCGAAAAACCGCGTTCGCGCCAAGAAACGCTAGGTTGACTCCCTTGTCCCTCGCGGTCTCGGCCCCCCGTCGCATGTTCCTCGACCAATACTCGTCATGTCCAAGTGTTATCAAAGCCCGGTGCTGCAAGAGCCTGCTGGGTTGTTCGTGCAGGTCGATGTCGGTCCAATAGGTTACGTCGAGCCCGAGTGACTCTACAAATGAAACAAGAGGGAACTCCGCACCGAAGAAGTCTGCGGATCCGTCGGCAGAGTAGGGCCTATCGAACGAAACGATCTTAGATCGGTGGGCTCTGTCTTTCTTCGGCCCTTCGTAAAGGCTGTAACCACCCCAGCGGTTGTACGCTTGCCATGTCAAGACGCTGTTCTGAATGACCAATGCGGCGTTACTCTTGTCGTCCCTAACCGTCAGTGGAACGTAGGACTGCACGCGCGAGGAAGCGTTGAGTTTCAAGAGGTAAACCCCTGGGGTCCAATCCGGATCCACATTGAATGAAAGCGAAGCATTCCAGGGGGCCTCAACCATGTTGGTGCCAGGATCCCTTGACTGCCCAAGTTGCAGCATTCCCCGAATCCGAGACGATCTCCATACGAGCCTCCCGCCAGATCCGCCGTAAAAACCCATCCGATAGGCCTCTACGACGAAAGTCTTCTCGGTGGTCGACACGAACAATGTCACTCGCTGATCTGCCGATGTACTGACGCGATCCGCGTATCCCTCGATACGACCATTGTGCCTCCCGGGTTTTATCACCCAGGCATCTGTTCCGGCCTTCAGATTCTCCGCAACTATTTTGGGATTCCGCTCTGCATCAACCCCACGTAGGTCGTATGCAACCTTCTTCAAGACCCTGACCGCCGGGGGCAGATAGCCGCCAGCAGATAGCTTCGATGGATCTCGGTTGACCCACTGCACCGGAGAAAGAAAGACGGCGAGCAAGACAACAATGAAACCTCGCGCCAAGCCCCTCACCAATGTGTTCGCACCATGGTCTGGATCAACACCGCAAGCGTTGCTTGGATCGTGAGCCACCTGCCGCGCCCAACCCCGCCTATCGAAGAGGTTCCTAGCATCAGCCAAGGAACAAAAGGCAGCCAGATCCGCTCAACCTCACCTCTGGACAATCCGCTGAGATTTGCCAACAGGATCGCGACTAGTCCCCCTCCAACCAACAACCATGCTTTGCGGTCCCTGAGTTGGGTGACCCCGATCAGGCAAGCGGGACCAACCGCGAGAGCCAATGCCCCGAGGTTCGCCACAAAGAAGAAGGCCGCCGACCCCTGTCTTGGATCGACACGATGGTATGCACCAATTGCAGCTCTGAGCCCGTCCCACCACCACAGGCCCAAGTACCCGAACAACCCCACTACAAGGCACAGGCCCAAGGCTCCGATCAAAAGTGGTCGAAATCGGCGTCTTGCGAGCGAGACCAAAAGTGGGATAAACCCCAGCAGGATCAATCCATAAGAAAGGAACAGCGTTGCTCCAAGCAGGAGCCCTCCCGAAACCGCAAATAAGTCGTTTTTTAAGCCCGATTCACGAGTGGCAAGCACGAGAAGGGCCACCGACCATGCACCCACTGCGGCAAACAGCGCATCGGCGGAAGTTGCCGCCCAAATAGCAAAAGGCGCAATTACCAGAAAGGGAAACGCGGCCCGGGCAACCGTAGCTCCCGCGATTTCACGAGCTGTGACAAGGACCGCAGGAACAACTGAAGCCCATGCGAGTATGACGACAACCGCCGCCCAACCCGCCCCCGCCAAGCCAATCTTGCTCAACCCCCAGAAAATCAACACGATGAGGGGAGGATGAGCCTGAACATGACTGGGAAAAGCTTTGATTTGGGCGATGAAATGATGTACATAAACCCCCGGGGTGCTAACAAAGGCAATACCGCGCAGGTATTCGTTGCGTTTTGCCAGAGGGGCTCCGATGGCCGCTACGCCATCCGTGAAAGCCAGCGTCACCGCCCAAATACCCGAGGCCAGAAAACCCACCAAAATCAGATGTCGCCAGGAAAGACGCCTGGCAATCCGGGGGCCGAAGTAGACCGCGATTGCGGCGAAAGCAAGGACAACAACTACCCGGGGCCCGATCCTTGCATCGAATCTTCCGTACAAAGGCGCAGCATCGAGCTGGATGCGCAGCCCGGACCTCCGAAGGTGCGCGCCCCATAAGCTCGCCGATGTAATGAGGACGCCCCACGCTCCGACCAGGAAGGTGGGCCTGATCCGTGACGGCGTCGTAACGCCAGAGCCTTCGGCACCCGCAGCAATCTCCATCCAGACTGACACTAGTGCTGCTGGAAGTGACTAGCACTAAAGAAGGTGTGATTTCCCTGAATTGTAAGGAAACTTGTAGAAGTAGTTAGTGGCCAGCGCAGAGGCCGTCAAGCGATCCCTGTCCCGCAGATGAGGAGCTATACCAAGAGGGTGCATAAGATCCTTGCCTAGGCCGACCCCAGGTGTTGATACAGATTCGCCATCTCTATAGCGTCGCGGGCTACGTCTTCTCCTTTGTTACCAAGATCACCGCCTGAGCGTTCAAGCGCTTGTTCGGTGTCTTCGGTTGTCAAAACACCGAACAGGACGGGCTTGCCGCTATCGAGACCGACCCTAAGAACACCCTGCTGGGCGGCTGCTGCCACGAATGTGAAGTGTTCGGTTTCGCCGCGTACAACCGCACCCAACGTGATCACCGCATCGACTTGCGAGATCAGTTGCTGAGCCGCTCCGGGGAGCTCGAACGCGCCTGGCACTTCCACGATCTTCACGTTTTCGGTTAACACACCAGCCTCGGCTAAGGCGCTTTGCGCACCGTCGAGAAGTCGCTTGGTTATCGAGGCATTGAACCGGCTGACCACGATACCGATGCGAAGGTGCTCATTGCTCATCGGCGCCGAGCCCCTCGAGTAAGTGTCCAAAACGATCACGCTTGGTACGCAGATAGGAGATGTTTTGGTCGGTCGGTTGGGTTTGTAATGGGACTCGCTCGGTGATGGAGAGTCCAAATCCCTCGATGCCAGCGTATTTCTGAGGGCTGTTAGTCATCAAGCGGATAGAAGTCAAACCCAGATCGACAAGGACTTGGGCTCCAATACCGTAGTCGCGCATGTCCGGGGGGAACCCGAGTTCAACGTTGGCCTCAACAGTATCTCTTCCCTGCTCTTGAAGATTGTAGGCGCGCAACTTGTGGATCAGACCTATCCCCCTGCCTTCATGTCCCATGATGTAAAGGAGAACTCCACGGCCCTCAAGTTCGATCAGTTCAAGGGACTGACGAAGCTGTGGTCCGCAATCGCAGCGATGTGACTCAAAAACGTCGCCAGTTAGACATTGGGAGTGAACACGCACGAGCACATCCTGGGTGCCAGCCACCTCTCCCTTGACGAAGGCGACATACTCCTGGCCATCGACTAAAGATCGATAAGCCTGGCAGACGAAATCGCCCGCTCTGGTTGGCATCTGAGCAGTTGCAACGCGCTCGACCAACTTCTCACTTTGGCGTCGGTAAGCGATGAGATCTTTGATGGTCAAGATCACGAGGTTGTTCTCTTCGGCGATCTCGAACAAACGCTCAAGGCGAGCCATTTGTCCATCGTCGTCCATGATTTCGCCAATAACGCCAACCGGCTCGAAGCCCGCCATCCGAACGATGTCTACGGTCGCTTCGGTGTGTCCAGCGCGTTTGAGGACTCCCCCATCGACAGCCTTCAGGGGGAAAATATGGCCGGGCCGAGCGAGATCTGTTGGAACCGTTCTGGGGTCGGCCAGCGCCTTGATGGTTGCAGCCCTATCAAAAGCCGATGAACCGGTATGGCCCCGAATATCTAGATCGACCGAAACAGTGAAAGCCGTTCCATAAGGTGCCGTGTTATCCAGAGCAGGGACCA
>JBDSRR010000278.1:0-1902 GCA_039929185.1 Actinomycetota bacterium | reverse complement strand
CCGGGCGAAGGGGGGTGCCGTTTAGATGATGGCTCATCCATTCGATGATGTTAGTGCGGACTTGCAGAGGGGCACCGCTCCAACCGTGACCCGTGGGGAAGAACATCAGCTTCGCTTCTTTCGCATTGGGCATCGAACGGATCGCTTCGAAGGTTGTGACGGCCTGGTTTGGCGGAAACAGCGTGTCGCGCAATCCTTGAGCAAGAAATGTAGGTGGAATCTTGCCCTCAAGAGCGCCCAGATAGGTCGCGATCGATCTCTTGCCTAAAAACGCGTTCGACTCGGCAGTTCTGCCGTTGGCAGTCTGCCCTGAGATATAGGTTTCAATGAGTCCATCTTGGCCCCCAAGGTTGGGACAGAAACCATCGTTGGGCGGCGGGGCTCCACCAGCACGTGATGAGGTTTCACCCGTGCTCAATAGAAGCGTGGTGATGAACACCTTCGGCACACCACCGGGTATCAACGATTGCGACAGATCGTTCCAGGTTATCTCCGGTGCCAATGCGTCTATGTAATTCGTGGGGGTCGTGTTCGAAGGAGAACGGCCCAAGAGTCGATCTGCTACAAGCGCCGCCCACTGGATCCCGCCGCCATAGGAACCACCCGTCATACCGACTACGGGGTTGCCAGTCTGGTCGCGCTTGAGTTTGGTGCTGTATGGAGTAGTCGTATTTACAAAATCGATGAGTGCAATGACGTCGCGCCCTTCAACCTCAGGATCGAGCAACTGGACCCTCCCGCCCGATTGGCCAAATCCGCGCTCATCCCAAACCAAGACCATGAAGCCGGCATCGACCTGCGCCTGCAAGGTCGAACCCGCTGAGATGCGCTCGCGCTGTCCTGGATAGCCGTGTCCTCGAAGGATGAGCGGAAACGGGCCCGGCCCGCTAGGCACATGGATAGCGGCAGCCAACTTGGTTCCGTCGAACGAATCGATGACGAGACTTGGCTGCGAAAACGGAGAGCAAGACTCGGGAGCGAATCCAGGGTCTGCACCAGCCGATGACATGACGACGAGCGAAGTAATTACAGTTGCTATAACCGCGAAACGGTTGCGCATCAAGAACTCCTCAATAGTAGGTACGGAAGTAGGTACGGGCCCTCACGACCCGATACACCAAAGACTTCGCCGCCGAAAGGCAAAGTCCTGCTTGGCCAGCAAGAAATATAACAAATAGATCAGGTCCCCCCAAGGGCTGCGCCTTCCTAGGGTGTTTGTGCTCGTAGGACTTCATGCCCCTCTTGAGTGGGCGATTCACCAAGATACGCAGCGATAACGGCCGGGTCTTCGCGAACCTGGCTGGGAGTCCCTGATGAGATGATTGTGCCTTGGTCGAGTACATAGATCACGTCTGAGAGTCCGGTCACGAACCTCACGTCATGCTCCACAAGAAGAATGGCCCGGCCAAGCTCCGTTCGGATCATCTGCACCAATTCGGCCAATCGATCTGTCTCGCGTTCGTCCAACCCCGATGCAGGTTCATCGAGCAGTAGCAAACGCGACCCAGTCATCAGCGCCCGCCCGATGTCGACGATGCGAAGGGTTCCGAAAGGAAGGTCCCCAGCCGGTGTGTCGGCGACCGCATCGAGTCCGATTAGGTGAAGCGTCTCGCGAACTGTTTGGCGCGCTTCGCGTTCTGCTTCTAGCGATCGTCCAGTGACAAAGAGTTGCGACAAGACGCCGATATCAGAATGAAGGTGCGCTGCCACCAACAGGTTTTCAAAAACAGTTACATCGGGAAACATCTGCAGTACCTGAAACGTTCGACCTACTCCGAGCGCTGTTCGCTCATGAACCGGCACCGCCGTTACGTCGGCTCCAAACAATCGAACCGCTCCCGAGATGGGAGTAACGAATCCAGAAACGACATTGAACGCCGTGGTCTTGCCCGCGCCGTTGGG
>JBDSRR010000277.1:0-4111 GCA_039929185.1 Actinomycetota bacterium | reverse complement strand
CTAACTGTCGACGCGACCCAGATCCTTGCCCAAAAGTCTTCTGACGTATCTCCTCTGGCAGTCGTGTCGAAGCGATTAGTCGAGATATGTCGCAGTCACCCGAAGATCAACTCTTCTTTCGGTGACGATGCAATCGTTTTGAAGGACGAAGTGCATCTTGGTGTCGCAACCGATACCGAACGTGGACTGATGGTTCCTGTAGTGCGAAACGCTGACAAGCTGACGGTCGAGGCTTTGGGCAAAGAGATAAAACGCCTGATCACCGCAGCGCGGGAAGGCAAGTCGTCGCCGGACGATCTCAGGGGAAGCACGATAACGATCTCGAATGTAGGTTCATTCGGTGCCGAGTACGGAACACCGATCATCAATCATCCTGAGGCGGCGATACTTGCGTTAGGGGTCATCGAGCAGCGCCCGGTCGTACGAGATGGGGTCGTTGTTGCCTTACCCATGGTTACGCTATCGCTGTCGTTCGATCACCGAGTACTTGATGGTGCCGAGGCAGGGCGAGCCCTGGCAGACCTTAGGGTTCTGTTGGAGCAGGTCAGGTAACTACCAGGAGACTGGGGGCCTCACCTGTATGCGTTTGATGTTGCGAACGCTTCGGATGCGTTCTTCTGCAAGCCTGTTGGCAGCTTCGGGCGGGGTGATCTTTTCGAGTTTGGCCATCTGAAACACTTTACGTACGGTGTGAAAGATCCGCTCAACTTGGGCCATCGCTCTTTGCGGATCGTATCCGCGCAATTCGTCAGCAACATTGATCACGCCGCCAGCATTGATTATGAAGTCGGGCGCATAAAGGATGCCTGCATCATCAAGCAGCTTGCCATGCTCGGGCCCGAGCAGCTGATTGTTTGCGGCTCCCGCCACTGCAGCGCATCGAAGCAGTGGAATGGTTTCGTCGTTCAATCCCCCTCCCAGTGCGCATGGAGAAAAGACATCGCAATCAACTTGATAGATGTGGTCGAGGTCCGTGGTTTCAACCCCAAATTCGCTGACGGTTCGTGCGAGATTGTCCACGTCGATGTCGGCGACGATCACACTTGCCCCAGCCTCGACCAGGTGCTCTACGAGGCTGTGTCCAACCTTGCCTACGCCTTGAACTGCGATTCGTTTCCCTTTGAGGTCCGCTGTGTTCCACAGTTCCATGGCCACCGCACGAAGACCTTGAAACACACCGAACGCTGTGACCGGGGATGGATCGCCGGATCCCCCAAAGACAGTGGAAACCCCGGTTACCCAGCGGGTTTCGCGTTTAACGATGTCCATGTCTTCCCGAGCGGTGCCCACATCTTCAGCGGTTATATACCTGCCGCCGAGGCCTTCGATAAACCTTCCGTATGCGCGAAAGAGTTCTTCGGATTTGTCTCTTCGGGGGTCGCCGATGATGACTGCCTTGCCGCCTCCAAGATCTAAACCAGCGGCAGCCGACTTGTAGGTCATTCCTTTTGCAAGCCGCAGAACGTCGCGCAATGCCGCTTCTTCCGATTCGAATGGGTAGAACCGAGTGCCACCGAGTGCGGGCCCGATGGCAGTCGAATGGATAGCGATTATTGCCTTCAAACCCGAGGATCTGTCTTGATTGAAGACCACTTGTTCGTAATCGTCGTGGTAAATCTGCTCAAAAAGGGCCATGTTGAGCATTTTAAGCCGAATAACGTAGGGCCACCAAGCAGGAATTCGGAGAATAATGTCGAACTAATAACTCATGGTCCCTTCAAGCTACCTTCGCATCTATCAGCCTCTGGCTTCGTTCCCTCTCGAAGAGCGCGAACGCTGGTCTGCCTATGTTGCCAACCCACCCCAGATTCCGCCGTCACATCACTATCGGCACGTGGCCTTCAATGCTTCCGCTCAAACGGGAATGCTGTTCCCGTCAGGGGGCGAACACGCTTACATCAAAAAGGTCAACGGCGAATGGTTGGTATGTCCATGGCGCATGCGGCTTCGAGTCTTGGTTGGTTTGCTGTCCTTCCGCAACTCGCTGCCAGAGTCAGCCGATGCTTGGATACCCGAAGGAGAAGCCCTACGGGCGGCAGAGGAGCTCGAAGCACTTCGAGACGAAGAGCCTGAAATACGAAATAACATCACAACCGCATCGTGGTACGTACCTCTTCGCTGGTTCATCGCCTTCGACGATTCCGAGCGCATCCTGGAGGAAGTAGGCAGCAAGGGCACTATCAGGTATGAAACTGATCTTCGTTCCGCAAGAACTCGCGTAGAGCAAGGTCTTAAAGTCTTGCGAGAGGCTGGAATGGCAGAAAGTCAATGCGAACCGGTTGCCGACCTAGCTGAATGGCTCTCAGAATTTCCTTATGACTCGCAGGTCGAGCTCGACTATGGAACCGTTGCGAACCTTTTCACCGTCGAGAGCCTTGGAGTCGATCACTCAGCAGAAGAGATGTGGTCGGTACTCGAGGCTTTGTCCACCGGTGACTACGAGACGAGCGCCGGCCGTTACAACGATCTGGCTGCATTGTGGAACCGGGTTAAGTCTCTTGAAAGTGCGAACTGAATCACCACAAATGGGGTACTAGTTAATCGGCCCACCCAAATTTGACTAAAACGGACTATTTGCCGCGCCCCCTCGATGCTCGATGATTACTTCAATGAATGCGGAGAATGCGGAGACTCGAGAGGAGACGGACATGAATACAAGACCAGAATCGCTTCTTACCCCATCTGAGGTCGCTGCGATGTTCAGAGTTGATCCGAAAACCGTTACCCGTTGGGCGAAGGCGGGGAAGTTGACTGCCATCCGTACGCTCGGAGGGCACCGTCGCTATCGCGAAGCTGAAGTGCAGGGATTCCTGGTGCAGATGCGTTCAGGGTGACTTAAGTCCGGCATGGGGAGGCCGCAAGTGAGGGAAGGTGCAAGCCTTCCCTTTTTTGCATCATAAGGTGGCCAGGGCTGGAATCGAACCAGCGACACCCCGGTTTTCAGCCGAGTGCTCTGCCCCTGAGCTACCTGGCCGAGGCGTATCAATCTGCGCGGGCGACGGGCTTCGATCCCGCGACCTCCACCTTGACAGGGTGGCGAGCTAACCAGGTTGCTCCACGCCCGCAGTTGTCGTTGCATAGTGTACCTTTTCGTTTCGTGCGAGTTCTAAGTGTGGATCACGTTCAAATTGCGATACCCCTAGGGGCTGAGCAGCGAGCACGTGATTTCTACTGCGACGTTCTTGGTCTGGTCGAGATACCTAAGCCGGCGTCCCTCTCCGAACGGGGAGGATTATGGCTAAGCGTTGGCGGCCATCAACTTCATATCGGCGTAGATCAGGCGTTCGCACCTGCGGCGAAAGCGCATGTTGCTTACCTGGTCGATGACCTCGAAGCATTCCGAAAGACGCTTATCGATAACGCGACCGTGATCGTCGATTCGGTCCCCATCCCTGGCTTCGACCGGTTTGAGTTTCGCGACCCCTTTGGGAACCGAGTCGAACTTCTTGGTAGCGCGCAACAGTGAACGATTCAAGCCGTGCGTGCAGGCGAAATTCGCCCTGGGTTCGTTTCGCTTCGAACCACTGGCCTAGATTGGACGGAACTTCCGCTGCGTCTGTTTCAAAAGGGCAACGCCAAGTTCTGGAACCCTGCGGACATCGACTTTTCTCGGGACGCTGACGAATTCGGTGCCCTAACCGACGATGAGCAGGACGCGACGACCCGCTTCGCCAGCTTATCCCCAGCCGAGTGCGACTTCGGCGAGACGGTTCGCGTCGATTAGCCCGTGACACGTGCATTCTGACGCGAACCTCGCTAAAGGGAAGGGCAACGAGTTCTAGATCCAGCCTTTGCGCCGGAAGTAAACAAATAAACCGAGCGCTGATATAGCGATCATGGATAGTGCGATCCAGAATGAGTACGGGTTAGAGCCGGATGGAAACAGGTCGAAGTTCATTCCATAGATGCCTGCAATGGTGGTCGCCACTCCTATGATCGCTGCCCAACTGGTCACTTTTCGCATGATGTCATTCAGGCGATGCGTTGAAACTGACAAATGAAGATTGAGAGCACTATTCAACAGTTCGCCCATCGATCCTGAAGAGTCTGCAATGTGTTCCAGGTGATCGCTTACATCGGCGAAGTACGGGCGCAAGTCTTCATGGAATGC
>JBDSRR010000276.1:0-2457 GCA_039929185.1 Actinomycetota bacterium | reverse complement strand
ATCGACTATCAGAACGCCGGGGGCGGCCAGCAAATCTGCCTGCAGGAACGTGGCCTCGGCTCCCAGGAGCAAGAGCAGCAGGACTACAGACCCCGCTATCCACTGCCACCTGAATCGCATGTCATTGCTCCTTGTCGTGGTTCCATCGAGCGTACGAAAAAAGCCCGCCTGGAGGGGCGGGCTCTTTAATTCCACAAGGCCAACTCTTAAAACTTGTTACCAGCGGTACCATCTGGCCCCGGATCCCTTACTAAAGAATCCGACGACCCAAACGACCAACATTATCAAGGCTACGTACCACAAGATCTTGACTGCGAAACCTGCACCGAAGAGAATAAGGGCAAGTAGAAGAACAAGTATCAAGGGGCCCATGTTTAGTTCTCCGATCGACTTAGAACGTCTTCAGCTTTGTCTTTGACAGCATCTACGCCGTCTTCAGCTTTGTCGCTAAGGTCGGTCAGTCTGCGCTTGATGTCTGCGCCTGCCCGGTCGAGCTGGCCCTCGCGCTGGAGTTCCTCGTTGTCGGTCAGGTCGCCTAGAGCTTCCTTGGCCCTGCCGGTGACTTCATCAATCTTCTCGCCCATCTCGCTATCCCTTCTGCTCGGTGGCTTCGAGATGTTCTTTCCCAAAATCTTCCGGTGTTAAACCTTCGCGGAGAGCAGACAGGTCCGTGGAATCCATGAAGCGGGTTTAAAGAGTTAGCGCCGAGGGTAAGAGCAGGCAAAGCCGCCTAGACCAACTAGGCCATGAAACGAAGGGAAAGGTGACAGATATGTGCGTATCGTGCGGATGCAACGTGCCCGATGACGATCACGGGGATGAGAAGCACATCGTCATGGAAGAAGTAACTAAGACGGGCGGGGCGGACAAGATATCCGACGACCGATTCCAGAAAGCTGCAGAGGCCGCAGGAATCACGACGGAACAAGCTAATCAAAACGTTCGAGAGAGTATGGAAACTGCTGCTACGACTTCTTCGTAAACAAAGATAAGGAGGATTAGAAAATGTCACAGATACATGATCATGGTTCTACTGTGGTAGTTGAGGACTCAAGGTCGTCGGCGTTGCTCATCGGGCTGGCTCTTATAGCGGGCATTGTGTTGGTATGGGCGATCTTTTTCAGTGGCTGGGTAATCGATCGCGGCCCCGACACCGTTAACATCGACAGAACCACTGAAGGCGACACGAACGTCGATGTAAACAATCCCAATCCCGGCGAAACTACGGCACCATCGACCGCACCATCTCCACCGCCAGCCACCACGGCCCCGTAAAACGATAAGCGGAAATGAAGAGCCGCGATTTCTTAGCGGCTCTTCATCGCGCTATGCCCGTCAGTTTGCGCAGAAGTGCTTCATCGTCTCTCCCATCTTTTGAAACTCAAAGTAGAAATCGCAAGCCAGGTTCCCCCTAATAGGAATCCTCCGATGATGTCTGAAACCCAGTGAACCCCTAGTGAAAGCCGAGCAAATCCGATAGCGAGGGGGAGTAGGACTGCCAGAACGCTTACAGGGATGCGCCAGCGGGGGGCAAGCCTCGGAAGAACGATAATCAGCAGAGCTCCGTACGCGATCACAGACGTCATCGGATAGCCCGATGGGGAGCTCCATCTTTCTGTGGCGGGTATCGCTCGAGGTGATGTCGGTCGGCTACCTGTTGGGTGGGTTCTTCAACAGAGACGATCCCAAAACGACGTGGCTGATAACCGGCGTCGGTGTCATTGCTCTGTTCGGCTTGATGTTCCTTATCGGGCGATATCTAAAACGCGAATCCTAGTGCGCGTTGCCCGGGACGTAGATCAACAAACGCCCGTTGTATTTTGCAACAACGAATGAATCTGAACCATCGAATGTTTCGCCGTCACGTGCTAGCCGCAGAGGGCCTTCCAGGGACTTGATCTCTATCTGTTTCACCGTCTTGGCTTCGTAGACTCGCGACCGTCCTAACTGCCCAGTCATTACAGCCAAAACCAAACGGGTCCTAGACCATGGCTCCGACCCGTTCACGATTCGGATATCCAAGGTTCCGTCGTCGAGTCGTTCACGCCAACTAGGCGCAAATCCTTCCGGGCGGTAACGACAGTTGCCGATGAAGATCATCCAGATCGTCCTGGGTACTCCGTCGATCTCAACGCGCAACGGTGTGCCTTGGCGCAAGACAGTCACAAGAGCAACGATGACCGCTGGCCATTTGCCGATCGTGCTCTCCAGTCGCTCGCGCGCCTCAACCAACTCGACATAAACTCCGATACTTGCCGTATTGAAGAAGGGTTTGCCATCGATGCTGCCCACGTCCATCGCCGCGGTCCGGCCCTCGGTGATCGCTCTGGTTGCCTCTTCGATCGATGTGATTCCTAGGGCGCCTGCCAGATGGTTAAAAGTGCCTCCCGGCACCACCGCGTACGGCAAATCGTGTTTCAAAGCCACTTCCGCTCCACAATTGACGGAACCATCGCC
>JBDSRR010000275.1:0-10643 GCA_039929185.1 Actinomycetota bacterium | reverse complement strand
CAGTCATAGTCAGGAAGGCAGTTTAGTCTTTCAACAAACGCGTCATCCGGTGGGGCGGACGGCACCGAATAAGGAGTCGTATGCAAGAGGAGACATTGGTAGGGACAGAAACTGCCTTTTCGCAGGCAAGTGACTCAGCGCTTGTCGTTGCGATCTCTCGCTGGGAACAGTCGGCATTGCAAGAGGCGTACGTTCGTCATGGCGGAGGGATCCTCGCCTTGGCCAGACGAGTGACGGGGGACCGAGGACTTGCAGAAGACGTCGTTCAAGAGGTCTTTGTGCGGCTTTGGTACGAGCCGCAAAAGTTCGACCCGGAAAGAGGGTCACTGCGGACATATCTAATGACTAATTGTCATGGGCGCAGCGTTGACATGGTCCGATCGGAAACCGCCAGGCGCGCGCGCGAGGCCAAAGAGGGGCGCGCTGCCGTCTCCGAGACGTACGAACCGCAGCGCGAGATCGAAGCAGCCTCGGATGCCAAGCAGGTTCGAGAAGTTCTAGGGGCTCTGCCTGAACCTGAGCGGGAAGCTATCGAGCTAGCGTATTTCGGTGGACGAACATACCGCGAGGTTGCCGGGCTCTTGAATGTCGCCGAAGGAACCATCAAGAGTCGCATCCGCGCAGGACTACGCAAGATGCGGAACTCGCTCGCAGAAGAAGGGTTATTGGAGGCATGACACATAACGCGATCCGCCAGCTGCTCGGCGTCTACGCAGTAGGCGCTCTAGAACCGGTCGAGCGTACCGAAGTCGGACGTCACCTTGAGCTTTGCTCTGACTGCGCTACAGAAGTGGCGGATCATCTTCAAACCCTAGATGCATTAGTGACCGCCGTATCCCCGCCAAAGGCACTTTGGGATCGCATCGTCGGAGCAACAGAGGAGACTCCCCCGCCTCTCAACCTGATTCCGATCTCGCAGGCAAGCTCTGCGCGGCGATCGGTGAGCTTCAAGTTTGCCGCCGGCTTTGCCGCCGCAGCCGCAATCGTGGTCGGCGTTTTGGGGAACCAAGTGATTCAACAAGGTCAGCGCCTCGACAGGATCTCAGCGACTAGCGCCTACGAAAGTCTTTTCCGAGCGGCGGCAGAGGCTTCCGCCAATCCGAGGGGAGAACGCATCGAGTTACGCTCCCCCGACGAATCGCTGATTGCCAACATAGTGATCTTGTCCGACGGCACCGGGTTCATCGTTCGTGACAATCTGCCTGCGCTTTCAGCCGAGCGCACCTACCAACTGTGGGCTCTGGTAAATGATTCGCGGATATCTCTCGGCGTGCTTGGTACTGACCCTGAAGTCGCCGCCTTCCGCGCAGTAGCACCCTCAAAAGGGTTCGCCATCACAGAGGAAGCAGCCGGCGGAGTGGCAACGACGAGCAAGGCACCGGTGGTAGTGGGCTTGCGTCGGGCCTAGATCCATCCGCACAGCTGCCGAGTACGGGCATAATCCTGTGATGCAAGTGACGCAGAAACTGCAGTCGAACAGGATCGTTGCGACGGCCATCGAAGTGCAGCATGCGTATTCCAAAGATGGAGGTGCCTATCGCGCGGCCTCCATCAGTTACTACGCGTTCCTGTCGCTAATCCCATTGATCCTGTTGGGTCTTGCAGTGGCGGGTTTCATCCTCGGTGCCAATCCTCTAGCCATAGATGACTGGTCTTCTCGCATCTCGAATTCAGTTCCCGGGCTGGAAGGTCTCGTCGGCAAAAGTATCGATGCCATAGTCGATGCCCGAAAAAGTGGAGGACTCCTCGGACTAGCCGCTCTTGTTTGGACTGGACTAGCCGTTTTTCAAGCAGCAGAACACTCAGTCGAATCGATCGCGGGAACCAACGCCAAGCATTCCTTCTTTGTGGAAAAACTCAAGTCTCTTCTTGCATTGATCGCGCTTGGCGTCCTGGGTCTGGCAGGTATCGCCGCTGGTGCAGTAGCGGGAAGCTTCGAAGCCTCAGGTGTGATTGGATTTGGCATATCTGCCCTCGCGGTCGCACTCGGATTTTTACTCGATTTCGTTCTGTTCCTTGCGGCATACCGACTCTTCGGCAGAGCGGGAGGATGGACAACTAGCACGGTGATCCCTGGAGCGCTGTTGGGGGCGTTCGCCTGGGGTGCCTTCAAGTTCGTAGGGGTCTGGCTGGCCTCTCGCAGTGCAGACAACGCTTCCGCTACGTACGGCGCGCTCGCATCCGTTATAGCGGTTCTGCTTCTCTTACATATCGGCTCCAGGATATTTCTCTACGGCGCTGAACTGATCCAAGTCTTAAATAGGAACAAGAGCCCACTAGACTTACCCCAATGACCGCCAACCTCATCGACAGCTTCGGTCGCGTCGTTGACGACCTTCGGATCTCGGTAACGGACAGATGCAATTTCCGCTGCGTCTACTGCATGCCCGCCGAAGGACTCGAATGGCTTGCCAAGGCCAAGTTGCTCTCATTCGAGGAGATCACCAGGGTTGCGAATATATTCCTTGATCTCGGCGTAAACACCATCCGGCTTACAGGTGGTGAGCCAACGCTTCGTAAACAACTACCTGCACTCGTCGCCATGCTGCGTGGGTTGGACAAAGATCTGAACATCGCCATGACAACCAACGGCTTTCTCCTCGACGAACTCGCGGGGCCGCTCGCAGACGCCGGACTAAACCGGGTGAACGTAAGCATCGACTCATTGATGCGCCACCGATCCAAGCAGATCACTCGCCGCGATGCACTTGACCGCACGATGGCCGGGCTAGCCGCAGCAGCATCTGCTGAACTTGGTCCCATCAAGATCAACTGCGTCGTCATTAGGAATACCAACGACGACGAGATCGTCGACTTCGCTGAGTTCGCACGCACAACAGGGTTCGAAGTTCGGTTCATCGAGTTCATGCCGCTCGATGCCGACAAAGGATGGGATCGATCAAGTGTCGTTACTCAAGCCGAAGTCATCTCGGCGATATCTGAACGGTTCCCACTGGTTCCTCGCACATCCGGCCATGAACCCGCCAAGGTATTCGGATTCGCAGACGGAGCCCCCGGTTCCATCGGCGTCATACCAAGTGTCTCGGAACCTTTTTGCGAAAGCTGCAACCGTGTTCGGATCACTGCCGACGGCCAACTTCGAACCTGTCTATTTTCGCTAGGTGAAACCGACCTTCGAACCATGCTTCGCGATGGAACCTCGGATGAGCAGATCAGCGCATCCATCAGGGCATCGATTTGGAAGAAAGAGAAAGGCCACAAGATTAACGACCCCGAGTTCGTAAGACCTCAGCGTTCGATGTCGATGATCGGCGGCTGAACCCGCTACTGACGGCCTAACCTCTTCGCCCACAGGGCGAACCGCGCCGCTTCGCTGACTTCGTAAAACCGGTCCTCAGTTCGAAGCGGACTCGCCATACGACCCGCTGCCACATCCACGGCAGCCGTGATGGTGTGCTCACTCACCTCGCCGTAGCCCATCTTGGCGTACATCGAGACCGGGGAAGTGAAAGGCTGTGGCGCATTCCAAAAGGACCCAAGCCCTCCGGCACCGTCGTAGTAACTTGCGTGCGGATTTGGGTTGGCGGTCTTTCTAATGACTTCATGCAACTCGGCGACCGTTAGAAGGCCATCGGTAAGCGGCCCGCTCGATGGCCTGGGGTTGGCAGTTGGTATGTTGACCAACCCCGACCCGGAATGACCGAATTCGCGCCGAAGGGCACCGACGATCCGGGCAGCGTATCCAGTCAATCTAGGACTTGCGCTAGACGTTCCACTAAAACTGGTTGAGCCGAAGTTACTGGGATGGGCCGCAACTGTTTTGATTCCGTCCATCACCACATGAGGATCCATGTTGCTATATATCGTGTATCCGTCATTGTCATTGGCACCGGCGATGAGGCTGCCGGGAGGGCCGTTCCATTTGCTTAATTCCATCGGGTAGCTGGCCCCTTGGCCGAAGACACCGTTGCCCCCGGCCACAACGAGCAACTTACCTTTCGATATGGCGTAGCGCACCTCGGGAGCATCTTCAACGATGAGGGGAAAATCCTGGATGTTCAGGTGGATGATGTCGATCCAAGGCTGATCGGCGGCCCACCTGATCAGTTCGGGACCTTCGGGCACGTCGTAATACCAGTTGAGTATCACCAGGAGTGCATTCGACCCCATCCCGAAGTCATCGCACGCGATCTGGCTGGAGGCCTGCGCTCCGTGAGGATAGGTGTCGACCAGTTGACTCTTCGCGGAACTGCCCCCATAAAAAGTCAGATTGGTGCCGGGTATGTAGTAAAGCTTTCGATCTTGTATGGCATTTATGGCAGATGTGCTTGCTGTCTTCGAACTGGCATAGGTACCAGAGAAAGTGAGGTTGAGCGGGGTGGCTGTAGTTGGGAAATTCGGAACCACCTGGGACGGGGAAGCAAGACCTGGTCGACGGAAACAGGGATGGAATGGATTCGTTCCCGTGTCGAAAGTAGCCACAACCACAGGGTCAGCCAAGGGCAACGTTGGGGGCAAGGTTGACGCAAGAGCATGCACCGGAGTCACGATCAGCAAGGACATCGCAGCAGCGACAACCGAACAGCAACCGAGGATCTTATCCTTCACTTTTCGACCACTTTTCGGCGGACCTCCCAGCCGTCCCCCTAATCATTCGCCAAAAACATTGAGATTCCTGCCTTGGTACCAAAGTTTTACTGACAAGTCCGACGCCTAGTTGTAGCCTTGCCTCCCCCTAGCAGGAGGATCGCCATGGATGCGTACGTATTTATCGAGACCGACCCAGGGTCGGGCTCTCAGGTGATGGACTCGATCGTTGACCAAGGGCTGGCCGCCAGGGCGGTCTCGGTCACGGGCCGTTACGGAGTGATCGCTCGAGTCGAGGGACTTACCTGGGATGGGTTGGGTACTAGGATCATCGATGAGATCGGGCGAGTCCCGGGTGTTACATCGACAACGACTTCGCCCATCGTCCCGCCTGAAACTGTCGGTGTGGTCGTTGTCCCCATCTGGGTTCCCTTCCGCAACGTCCAAACGACCTCCGCGCTTGTCCTTATCAATTTTGTACCGGGTGCTGGTGCCGACGTCGTTTCCTCGCTGGCCAAAGTTCCAGATCTAGTAGGGCTTGCGTTGATCGCGGGCGATAGCGACGTCATGGTGCAAGTAGCGGGCTCTTCTTTCGACGAGATCGCAGCCAACATCTTCCAAAACATCCAATCGATATCGGGAATAGCTCGCACCAACACGATGCTGATCCTTAGAGCCACAGCTCCAGTCGACACCGGGGAAAACTCAGGCTAGCCCGTGGACGACCAACTTCCCACAAGCCAAGTCACCTTCGTCTTTACCGATATCGAGGGTTCGACTCGGCTACTCGAACGCATAGGGGATCGATACGCTGCTGTGCTCTCGGATCATCGCGAGTTACTTCGAAACGTTTTTTCATTTCACACCGGCGACATCCTGGGGACTGAAGGCGATTCATTCTTCGTCGCATTTTCCTCGGCCATCGATGCCGTGAAAGCAACGATCGCTGCACAATTATCTCTGCTCGGCTCTGAAGTACGGGTTCGCATGGGTATCCACACCGGCGATGTGCAGGAAACTTCTGAAGGTTACGTCGGCCTCGCGATACACCGAGCCAAAAGGATCGCCTCCGCAGGTCATGGCGGACAGATCCTAGTATCCCGAGCCACTGGAATATTAGTTGAGCCCCTGCTTGAAGTCGGTACACAACTCAAGCACCTTGGGGAATATCGATTGAAGGACCTTTTCCAGCCCGAGCCGCTATTTCAAGTGATCCATCCCGAACTCGAAGCAGAATTCCCCCAACTTCGAACGCTTGACGCCCTGCCAAACAATCTGCCAACACAGTCCACGAGCTTCATAGGACGAGAAGCCGACCTAGAGCAACTACGAGAGCTCGTAGTCGATCAGCGGATGGTGACCCTCGTCGGAGTCGGAGGTGGCGGAAAAACTCGGCTGGCACTTCAAGCTGCAGCAACTTGCGCTGACAGATTCCTAGATGGAGTGAGGTTGGTCGAACTCGCAGAGATATCGGAAGGCTCACGCGTGACGGAAGCTGTTGCGTCGGTGTTGGCTATCCGTGAGTCCAGTGGTGCGGACCTGGTCGAAACTATCATCGACTGGCTGCGAAGCAAGAAGCTCTTGTTGATCCTTGACAACTGCGAGCATGTCCTCGACGCGACGGTTGAATTGGCCAAGCGATTGCTGAGCGGCTGTCCCGACTTGCACATCTTGGCAACATCTCGCGAATCTCTGCGCCTCGATGGAGAATCCGTTCTCAAGGTACCGCCGATGGACTCTGCAACCGGAGTCAAGCTTTTCATCGAGCGAGCAAAAGCGGTCGAAACCAGCTTCGACCTCAACGCCGACAATTCTGGGTCGATCATGCAACTTTGCGATCGACTCGACGGAGTTCCCCTTGCCATCGAACTTGCAGCAGCCAACGTCGACGCGATGACAGTCGAGCAGATCAACCTTCGACTCTCCGACAGGTTCGAACTTCTGAAGTCACGCGATCCCTCGACTCGCCAAGGTTCGCTCGAGGCTCTCTTCGACTGGAGCTACGATCAACTCCCCCCTCACGAGGCAACCGTCTTTGCACAGTTGTCGGTGTTTCATGGAGGTTTTACGCTCGACGCCGTCGAGCGGATCTGGCCCGATTCCGGGATGCTCGCCGCCTTGATATCTCTGGTGCGCAAATCGCTGGTCGTGAAGGAAGAACACGTTGGCAGCGCTCGGTACCGGATGCTCGATTCCCTGCGACATTACGCACACATCAAATTAGTCAACAAAGGGCTGACGGACCAAACCCGCAAACAGCATCTCGACTGGCTCTCGGTTTTGGCCGGCGAGGCAAACAACCATTTCGCCGAAGGGGACCAGGCCCGGTGGCTAGACATCCTCGAAACTGAACGTGACAACTTTCGATCGGCGCTGGATTGGAGTATCAACGCCGGAGAAGTCCAAACGGCGCTGCAGATCGGGGGGGCCCTTGGTCACTTTTGGAACACCCGCGGCTACCTCAGCGAAGGAAGGCATTGGCTTCAAAGAGCCATCGATGCAGCAGAGGCCGGGCCACCATCTAGCGAACTGGGTCAAGCCCTTAGCGCGGCTGGCCTGCTTGCAGGCAGTCAAGGTGATTATGTCGAGGCGCGCCAGATCCAGGAACGCAGCCTGGCGATACGACGGTCATTGAAGGACATCGAGGGAGTTGCAGCATCGCTAAACAGGCTCGCTGTGCTTTCCGGAGAACAAGGAGATTTCGCTTCTGCGAAACCACTTCTGGAGGAGTGTTTGACCATTCAAAGATCCTTGAACGACGAGTCTGCAATTTTGGTGTCGCTAATAAATTTGGGCCTCATCGCGCAATTCGCCGGGGACTCAGACGAGGCAACCTCGCTGGGAAGGGAATGTTTGGTCTTAGCGCGCCGACTTGAAGACAAACAACGAGTAGCGGCCACGCTCAACTTTCTCGGTACGCTCGCACTGCAGAAAAAAGACTTGGCCGCGGCCGAAGAATCGCTCAACGAATCCCTGTCGTTGATGCGCGAGCTTGGCGACCGTGCCGGTGTTGCCACCTGCCTGATCAACCTGGCCTCGATCGCCAAGAGGCGGCTCGACCACAGCCTTTCGCTGACGCAACTGAAGGAGGCCATACAGATAACAAGGGAGGCTGGCAATCTTCTTCTCATCGCATACGGCCTCGAAGCCATCGGCTCCATTGCCATCGCCACTAAGAACACACAAGCAGGGCTCAGGGTTCTGTCGGCTGCTAATGCTCTTAGGGTCAACCTCGACACTGCTTTGCCCCAATCGCTGAGCGAAGATTACGACCGAGATGTAACCTGCGCCAAAGCCGCGACTAGCGAAGAAGACTTCGATTCCGCATGGAGCCGAGGCCAAACCATGGGCTTGGAAAAGGCGATCGATTTAGCGCTCGAGCTGTCTGTCTGAAAAGGAGAAAACCTTGTACCAGTGGTGGGTGTTGCTCCACATCGTGGGAGTAATAGGTTTCTTACTTTCGCACGGTGCCTCTGTGACCCTAACTTTTCAGCTTAGGCGCGAGCGGGAACCGGCCAAGGTCGCGGCCCTGATCGCCATGTCACAGTCAACCTACATGGCCTTCTACGTCTCCCTGCTGTTGCTGCTCGTCGGGGGCGTCGTAGCAGGGTTCATCGGCGGATGGTGGTCGAAGGGATGGATCTGGCTGTCGCTCATCTTGCTCGTTGCGTCCGGTATGGCGATGGCAGCTATGGCGAAACCGTTCTATGGAAAAGTTGCAAAGGCTGCGCGCATCCAAGCCTCAGGTGGGGCCCCCATCCCCGGGCAGGATCTTTTCGTTTTACTTTCCTCGCATATCCCGATCGTCATCGCATGGATCGGGTTCATCACACTTCTTGCGATCGCGTACCTTATGGTCATGAAGCCTTTCTGATGCAGATCCTAGTCAGCACAGATGGTTCACGTGCTTCGCGTATCGCCAACGAAGCCGCCGTAGCACTCGCTCGACAGCTGGAATCAACACTGTTGATAGTCGGGATTTCCAGGCCACCAGAGGTTTCAGTACAAGTGATGCAGACCATCGCGGCGGAGTCTCAGGCTGCGGCAACCCGAGCTGGAGTCGATGCCGCAGTCGAAATAAGAACAGGCGATCCCATCGAGACGCTGATTGCATCGGCGAACGAATGTCGAGCAGAGTTGATGGTGGTGAGCGACGCCGCAGATAAGGTCTTTCACCGCGCTCCCAAGGATCTTTTGATCGTCCGGTCCAACGACGATCAACCACGCGATTACAAACGGATCCTTGCTGCCACCGACGGCTCAGTAAGTGCATTCGATGCCGTTCGAAAAGCCCACGAACTTGCCCTAAAACTCAAGGCTCACCTCACCATCGTCTACGTTGGCGACCCGGACATCGGCCAGCACGTTCTTGACGACACGGTCCTTCAGCTCAGCGGGGTCAGCGGGGTAAGCGGGGTCGGCGGGGGGTCAACAGTAACCAAGTTGACACTCGCGGGCGACCCTGCGAGCCACATCTGCCAAGCCGCACGGGACGCTGACCTGGTGGTGATGGGCAATAGGGGAATCTCACGGTCCATGCGTGTTCTTGCCAGCGTGCCTCGCAAGGTCGCTCTCAATTCATCTTGCGATGTCTACTTGGCGCAGACATCAGCTCCATCAGCCATAGATCTTCGGCCGGGCGAAGGCGCACTCGTTGTTCACAACGGCATCAAGATGGCCTTATTCAAGGACGAATCTGGCCAACTACATGCCAATTCTCCCCGGTGCACGCACATGGGGTGCTCTGTCGACTGGAACGGCGCGGACAAAACTTGGGATTGTCCTTGCCACGGATCGCGCTTTTCCTATACGGGTGAGGTAGTAAACGGCCCAGCAAAGCAAGCACTAGCGCAGATGACGATCGATGGCGAACTTCTTACCGCAATGCCGCAGAAGGTCGAAGCACCGGCGGCTGCACCGGCACCGGCCAAAAGAGTTGGTCCCCGTAGGTTCGTCATCGTCGGTGCCAGCCTCGCCGGGGCAACCGCAGCGTTAAAACTGAGGGAGGAAGGATTCGACGGCCGGATAATCTTGATCGGCGACGAAACGACGCTGCCCTACGAAAGACCGCCTCTATCCAAAGGTTTCCTGCGGGGGCAATCGTCCCTTGACGAAATACTCGTTCGATCCGCAGATGCCTACCAAGAGCAACAGATCGAAACCCAACTAGGTGTCGCCGCTTCTAGCATCGACGTCGGCGCCAGAAAAGTTCATCTTGCAGATGGAACGGACGTCGGCTACGACAAACTTCTGATAACCACCGGAAGCAGGAATCGCCGCCCGGCACTTCCCGGAATCGAACTCGACGGAGTTTTCAGTTTAAGAACGATCAAAGATGCAGAACGCATCCGGGTGCAACTTGCCAAGAGCCAACACGCCGTCTGTATCGGTATGGGGTTCATCGGATGCGAAGTGGCCTCTTCATTTCGGCAACTGGGCTTGCAGGTGAGTGCCATCGAATCAGGAAAGCTCCCATTGGAGCGAATCTTGGGAACCACCGTTGCGGCCGTGATCCAGCAGATACACATCGACAACGGGGTCCACATGCTTCTAGAAGACTCTGTCACTGCCTTCGAGGGGGATGGTCGCCTTGAACGGGTCATCACCGCAAGCGGTAAGAAGATCGATTGCGACTTGGCGGTCGTTGGGGTTGGCGTCGACCCAGTCGTGGGATTCACCGATGGTTCTGGCATCGCAGTCAATGATGGGATCCTTGTTGATGAGTACTGCCGCACCAACTTAGAAAACGTCTACGCCGCTGGTGACGTCGCTCGCCATTACCACCCTCTCGCCGATCGGCGCTTGCACGTCGAGCACTACCAGCACGCTGCCCTGCACGGCCCCTCTGCCGCGCTAGCGATGCTTGGCAAGCCGGAATCGTACGACGAAGTGCACTGGTTCTGGTCGGACCAGTACGAACACAATCTTCAATACACCGGCCTTTGGGATCGTTGGGATGAACTTGTTATCGAAGGTGACCTATCCGAGCGGCGCTTCGTAGCCGTTTACCTTCAGGAAAATAAGGTGGCCAAAGCCGTAGCTTTGGGTCGCGGAGAGGACTTGGCCCCCATCACCGAAAACATCAGGTCAGGAAT
>JBDSRR010000274.1:0-2578 GCA_039929185.1 Actinomycetota bacterium | reverse complement strand
CCTCTTCGACGCAAGATCCGCCAGATCGTGGTCACCGATGGCACGCTCTCGTGGCGTTGGGACAAGTGATAGTGGATCGTCTGAGCCCCGGCGTCGAAGCCCTGGTCCAACAGCTCCTTTCGCATCGCAACGATCTCGTCCTCAAGTTCGCACGATGTTTTATGCGGGATCTTGTTGGCAGCCTTGGACTGAGCCACGATCGCCTCGTATCCACCGGTTCGGTAACGCCCAACCAGCTTGGCTACCCAACTCTTCGAAACTCCATGTGCCCGAGCTACCTCCCGGTAGCTCCTGCCTTCCAGCAAAACCGCATCAACCACGTACCTCGCCATATCCATCGCAGACTCCTGTTATAGGTGTCCACGATGCTCCGACACATCAGCCCCAATCTGTGTCCACTATCCTGTGAATTCACACACCCTCGGCTCCACCAAAGATAAGGCAGAGCGCGCTATTCGAACCGCTCTCGCCGAAGGTGAACACTCGATCCTGCCGCCACGTGTGGCGAACCGCAATAAAGACGAACGCCTGACCACGCCACGGGTGGAACGGGTGAGTCACACAGACAGTTCGCTCACCACATACGGGATCGGGTGGAGTTGAGGGCGCGCGCCAACGCAGTAGCGGAGAGCTTCTTCGAAACGCTCAAATGTGAACTGGTCTACCGTCATGTTTGGCCAACCCGCGCTCATGCGCGCCATGTCATCTTCGAATACATCGAAACCTGGTTCAGCTGTCGAAGACTTCACTCCTCACTTGGCTACTTGTCTCCGGCAGAATATGAAAGGAGGGCAGCACGACTCGACACAACGAGCGAGAAAGCGGCATAGTGAATGTGTTCGTCAAATCGGGGGAATCCCAATCACTCGGTGGAGTAACTTTGGGCATGCATTGGCGTGGGCAGGCTTAATCGCCTGGCAGCGATGAGTTGTCGGACGGTGGCTCACCAGAGCCGGAACCAGAGTGACCACTTACGGGCTCTTCGGAATGCGACGGCGAAGGTGTCGGCGAGGAACTGCCGCCGCTCGAACCTGAGTGGCCGTCGTCAGGCTCCTTGGCCCGTTCGTCATCGCTGCTCGGGTGTTCGCGGGGAGTATCTTCGGACGACGACCGGTCGTCGGCCTCAGACTCCCCGGTTGCCCTAGAAGATTTCGACAGATCCAACGCATCGATCCGTTCTTCGATCTGGTCGGCTCTTGCCAGTATCTGAGTATGGCGATCAGAGTCGGGGGCTAGCAAGCGAGCCTGGATGATCTGAGCCCTAGCGTCTTTCAGCAGATCGCTGCGAAGATCGCCGACAGCGATTCGTTCCGACTGAGACGTCCGCTCTTCCGCCAAGTCCAGGTGCCTCATCGCTTTGGTCGTCGCGCTCAGAGCACTGCTCGCCCAGAGATTCTCGCCCGTGCGCTTGAGGTCGAACAAAGCATCCCCTGGGCCCGAGCGCGCGAGTGCTGTCCCCGTGAGTGATGCAGCGAGAAGCACTCCGGCCACGACCGTGCGCTTCCATCTGAAGGTTTTCGGGCCCTGCACCGATGCAGGCGATGACCTGGTCGCCAGCTGAGCCCTGAATGAAGCGATGTCGGCCTCGAAGCTCAAACCGGCGGCGGCTTCCTTGATCCTGGCAACTACAACGTCTTCCATCACAGTCCCTCGGCTTCCATGTGTCGCTTCAAAGACTTGAGCGCTCGATGCTGCTGAGCATTGACCGCGTTCTCGGTCTTGTTTAGATACTGAGCCACTTCTGGGTTTGTCATCCCCAAGATGAACTTCATGATCACGATCTCGCGCTGCTCTTCCTTCAATTTCTTCATCGCAATGAATAGCTTCTGGTGATGGATCCTGGTTTCAGCCTGTTCTTCCACCGTCGGTCCCAGTGCTGCCCTGTCCTCAACTGCCCCCAGCTCTACGGTCCTCATCTTTGAGAGTTTCCTCACGTACCCGACTGACTGGTTGCGTGCGATTCGGAAAACCCATCCAGGGAAGTATCCGCCCCGATAATTGGGCATTGACTCCCAGGTTGTGAGGAAGACCTCGTTCGCCATGGCTTCTGCTTCCGTCCTCTCGCCGATCCTGTAGTAGATATATTTCGCAACCGGCTCGAAAAGGTGCCGGTAGATCTCGGCAAAAGCGTCACGACTACCCTCGCTAGCGCGAGAAACGAGTTCGTCCATGGAGGCGTCCCACCTGGCGGACGCACCCGCTTCTGCCTGCATCTGATCAGTAGGTCGCGGATGGGGCTGGAAATGTTCGGGAGTCTCCATAGTTAACTATTCGGATGGCCGGTGAGGCCACTGAAATTAAGCCTCCCCAGGATAGGGGAGGCTTAATTGCGATCCATGCCGTACATAAAAGGCCCTGGGCGCGTCCTAATCTCGACAACCAAAGAAGGGAGTACGAAATGTCCAGGAAGCACAAGATCATTGCTGTAGCTCTCACCTTGTCCATAATGGCGATGCTGGGGGGCCTAGCGACAGCGCACGTTGGTCAATTCGCACCTGTAACGAACACGACAGATCTTCCGGAGGCTGTCGACGCTGACACTGACGCTGACGCCGACACCGACGCTGACGCCGACACC
>JBDSRR010000273.1:0-2107 GCA_039929185.1 Actinomycetota bacterium | reverse complement strand
GTCGTGACGGCGAAGATCAGAGCGAAGATGATGGTGAGGCGATCGAGGTTACGCTCGGCTGCACTCGATCCCCCCAGTCCGCCGCCGATGCCGCCGCCCAACATGTCTGAGAGCCCTCCGCCACGGCCAGCATGGGCCAGTACGAAAAGCACAAGGATAAGGGAAGCTATTACGTGAAGGACTACCAGGGTGACAACGATGGTTAAGCTCCTTGTTCAGACATGGACTGGTTCGCTTCCGGCGATTCTAACGTCTGGAAGGCCACGATGCGAGCGAACTCCTGAGGGTCAAGACTTGCGCCCCCAACCAGTGCTCCGTCGATATCGGGCCTTTGCATGAGTTCAGCGATGTTGCCGGGCTTGACGCTCCCCCCATATTGGATCCGTACCGCCTCAGCCGCTGAGGGAGCGAATTCGGCAACCGTGTTTCTGATCAATGAACACATCGTGGCAGCGTCGTCCGCGGATGCGGTGCGCCCAGTACCGATAGCCCAGATAGGTTCGTAGGCGATCACTAACGAGGCTATGTGGTCGTTGCGTACCGCCGCAAGGCCAGCGCGCACTTGCGAACTAACCTTGGATTCCGCTTCACCGTTCTCGCGTTCCTCCAGGGTTTCACCAACACACATGATGGATGTCAACCCTGCCTCGATCGCCGCCTTGACTTTCTTATTCACCATCTCGTCAGTTTCGCCAAAGAACTCGCGTCGTTCCGAGTGCCCGATGATCACATAGGACACGCCAAGCTTGACCAGCATCGCTGCAGAAACCTCACCCGTGTAGGCCCCTGACGCTTCCCAATGCATGTTCTGAGCGCCTACGGATATCGGCAGATCGTCGCCGTCGATAGTTGTTTGAACCGACCGGATCGCGGTGAAAGGTGGGCATACCACGATGTCCGTCTGATCGGTCTCGTTAGGCTTTAGATGGTTGCGCAACGCTTCGATGAAATGGATAGCCTCAAGGTGCGTCTTGTTCATCTTCCAGTTGGCTGCGATCACAGGTTTGCGCATATATGACTTCTCCTAATTTTCCGCCAGGGCAACGAGACCTGGCAATAGTTTTCCTTCGAGAAATTCTAGCGAGGCGCCGCCTCCGGTAGACAGATGATCGACTCGTTCGGTTAAACCGAACGCGGAAAGGGCCGCTGCGGAATCACCACCGCCGACCACAGTGAAACCGTGTGCATCTGCTACGGCTTCAGCGATTTGCTTGGTACCTGCAGAAAACTCCATCCATTCGAAAACTCCCATGGGACCGTTCCAAAAGATGGTTTTGGCTTTGGCGATCTCTCTAGTGAACCGCGAGATGGTTTCCGGGCCGATGTCAAGCGCCATCGTGCCCGATGGGAGATTTTCAACATCTACGACCGTGCCCAAAGCGCTCTTTTCGAATCGGTCAGCAACAACAACATCGACGGGAAGAGTGACTCGGTCTAGCGTCTCGCGCACCTGCTCGAACCGATCCTCCTCTACCTTCGAAGCAGCCATATCGGTGCCCCCTGCGGCGAGAAAAGTGTTTGCCATGGCACCGCCTATCAAGATCGATGAGGCTTTGTCAGCGAGGTTGTTCACCAAGCCGATCTTGTCTTGTACTTTGGCACCCCCGAGTATCACCACGAAGGCATCGCTAGTTTGTGCAACAAGGCGTTCAAGCACTTCAACTTCACGTTGCAGAAGCAAACCTGCTCCGCTCGGGAGCAGTCCTGGCAGAGAGACGACCGATGCATGGGCTCGATGAACCGCCCCGAAAGCGTCGCAGACGTACACATCTGCGAGAGCGGCCAGTCGGGCTGCGAACTCGGCGTCGTTGCCCTCTTCCCCCGGATCGAACCTGAGATTCTCAAGGAGCCCAACTTCATCGGGTTCCATATCGAGATCGCTGAAAGTCGGTGTCGGACTGTCCGTAACCCTAACGCGACGCTCGAGCAGGGTGGCAAGTTCGCGACCGACCGGGGCCATAGACAAGGATGGCACGACCTTGCCTTTCGGTCGTCCGAGATGCGAGCAACAGATAACTTGAGCGCCGCGCTCCAGCAGCGCCTTGATGGTGGGCACGCTGGCCCGGATGCGCATGTCATCGGTGACGCGCTGGTCATCTAATGGAAC
>JBDSRR010000272.1:0-9508 GCA_039929185.1 Actinomycetota bacterium | reverse complement strand
CCTGAAACGGCAATGATGATGGTCGCGGCGGCCGTTGAAACCGAGGCCGGTATCGTTGGAGGCAAGGGCCTAGATTGGGATCGGCCCGAATTGCTTCTTGAAGTTGGTATGAGCGCCGATCAATTCGCATATCCGTATGCTGGCCTCGAAGAAGGCGAGATCGATCAGGGCCAGCACGATCATCGGCGCGACACCCTTTACGTTACAAGCGCCTGCATGCTTACAAGTAGGGCACTTGTCGAGCGTGTCGGTTTGTGGGATGGCGGCTATTTCGCCTTCGGTGAAGACCTTGATCTTTGCGTTCGAGCGAGGATCGCGGGGTTCCGAGTCCTAGTTCAACCCGCGGCACATTTTCGACATGCAGTTGCCTTGGCCAACGGACTGCGCGATTGCCCTGCTGCCTCTGATATCCGTTTCTATACGCGTCGCAATCGGCCTAGGACTATCGCAAAGAATGCGGCCGCGTATCGACTTCCTTTCATCCTTTTGGCCTACAGCCTGCTGGCAACGGCCGAGATGGTTTTTTTAGCGTCATTCCGACGCTTCGACGAACTTGCGTCCTACCCTCGTGCTTTCATCTCGTTCTTGGGCGCCCTGCCAGACATAGTTCGTAGACGTAGAGCAGTCCAAAAGCGCCGTGCAGCTCCTGACAGAAGGCTGCGACGCTTGATGGTCAAGGACCTCCATAGAGCTCGTGTGTTTCTTGAGCGCAGGGCCCGCGATTGGGAACGCGGCACACTGGCTTTAGGCAAAAGAACCTTTGCTCATCTGGCCCCTCGGGCGATAAAGGCTTCGATGTCTGCATGGATCCGAAAGCCATCAACGTTGGCGTTCGGGATCTTGACCTTTGCGTTTGTTTACGCAACCCGTAGCACTTTGACGGGAGCCCCCATAGCCTCTGGGTCGATCTGGCCTTTCCCTGAGTCAACTGGTCGACTTCTCAAGGCTTACGCCGAGTCATGGCGCAACGTTGGCCTGGGGACAGAGTCGGCTGCCCCTGTGGCATTGCCGCTGATGTGGGTGGTCAGTTTTGCCAGTTTGGGAAAGGCTCTTTTAGCACAAAAACTCCTTATCATCGCTTTGAGTCTTGCCGGAGCGGTTGGCATGAACCGATTGGTTTCGCGCAGGGCGACATCGCTGCAGGCTCGCGTTGTTGCCGTGGTTGTCTACGCGCTTGGTCCTTTGGTTCAGGTCATTTTCGAACAAGCCGACCTCGCCGCGTTGGCATTGTTCGCAACGGCCCCTTTTGCTCTTGAGGTCGGGCTCAGGATGATGGGAACGGTTCCCTCCCAGGAGGGGGAGCGCCCTGCTACTGGCCTTGGCGTATACACGATGTCGCGTGACTTGATGCGACTTTCGCTCATAACGGCCCTTGGCGTTGCGTTTGCACCCAGCGGTTTCGTTGCATTGCTCGCCCTTTGGGTTGTTGTGGTCGTGCACAGCCTCATCGGCGCGTGGGACAAACGTGAAACTCTTCGCCGTGGTCTTTGGGTCCTTGCTTGCCTTCCAATCACTCTGCTGTTGATGATGCCCTGGTCCCTTGAGGCGTTTCGTCCAACCGGGGCCATTCTTGGGCCCCTGTTCAGTTCGTCCTACGACGACTTATGGAGCAAGTTCGACCTGCGGGCTTTCGTCTTCTTGGACCCCGCACACCCTTGGACGGCGGTAATGATGATCGCGGGAATCACGGTTGGGGCTTTGGTTGTTTCCGGTCGGGTCAGAAGGAGAGAATCTCGTCTACTTACTGTTGTCTGGCTGGTCTTTGTGATCATGGGTACTGCTAGCGCGCGAGGCTTCCTTCCAAGCCTTGTGGTATCCCCGACCCTATGGCTCGTCATTCCACTCGTAGCCATCTCCTTGATTGCTGCGCACCTGGTGGCAGGTACGCAAGATGAACTCCCGCGTCATGCCGTTGGCTGGCGGCATTTGGCCGCTGGGATCTTTGGTTTTGCCATGCTCGGTGGAGTGGTTCTTGGATGGGTTCCCGAGCTGTCGCATTGGGATAGGCCCACGGACACTCTGGCATCTCGTACGAAGCCCGGGTCGGTGGCCGATTCGATATCTTCTTATCTGCTTACCAAATCCAAAGACGTTGGCGACTTTCGAGTTCTATGGCTCGGGCGAACCTGGTTCGATCCGATCTTGTCTGGGACTCGACCTGAGGCGACCGTTCCCTATTTCTTGACCGACCCGGGGGGCCTCACGATGCTTGATGTTATGCCTCCTCCCACAACGGCTGGCGAGAAAGAGTTAGATAATACCGTTGCATCTTTGGTGGATCTGCGTCTTCATCTTGCTGGACATCTTCTTGCCCCCGCGAACATCCGTTACTTGATCGTCGATCCTAAAGACGAACAATCGATGACCTCGCTTCGTCGCCAACGTGATATCGCGTTGGAGCAGCAGCAAAGTGATGTCGCGATATTCGTCAATCTTCAGTGGCTGCCTCGGGCGGTGCTTGCCCCCGAGGGTATCGAAGGTGCTCTTGGTTCCAAAGCTGACCCTAAACAGCTCATGACGGCGAAGTGGTCTGGTGGTGAAATCATCCCGAGGAGTAGTGCGTCATCGTTTGCAGGATCGATACCTAAGAAACACTCATCTCATTTGTTGCTTTCGGAGAATTTCAATACTGGGTGGGAAGCTCAACTAGGCGGACGACCTCTTGAGCACGTTCGTTCCTTCGGTTGGTCGAATCGCTTTGTGATTCCAACCCGAGCGTCGGGTTCAGTGACAGTAGCTTTCGGTAACCGGTGGGTTCGAGCCCTGTGGCTTGTCCTGCAAGCGTTGATCATGATCGTTGCCATTGCGATGGCGCGTAGTGCGCGTACTGACGTGAAGGGTTGGCTGCGTTGAGAAAGAGCGAGATCGCTTTCGTATTCGCCCTCGTGGCTTTGCTGGCGGGTGCCCTCACTTTCGACAACATCCTACCGACTGCCCCTCGTGCGGTCCCCGGTGTTTCGTTTGAGAGTTCGCTGTCAACCGGTTGGTATTGTCCGGCCCCTTCTTCAGAGGAGTTTTCCAGCGTGATGTCCACGACGAATCACAGTGAGTCGCCGGTAACTCTTCGCCGATGGTCGGTGGGTCAAGCGCAATCTTCGTCGTTCCTTGAAAGTGTCTTGGAGGGGCATCGTCGAGTGCAGGTGGCAGTGAAGGATCTAAACATCCCGTCGGCCACTGCATTGGCGGAGGTGTTCGGCGGAGTTACCAGCGCCGACCTAACGGTAACCAAAGACGGCGGCTTGGCGACTTCTGCGTGCACGGTACAGCCTTGGGACAAGTGGTATTTCAGCATCGCGTCTACTTCGCGCGACCAGGACACCCGGTTGCTCGTGTCGAATCCATTCGAAGAGGAAGCTGTTATCCGCGTTCGACAATTCCTTCCTGATCGACAAGTTTCCCCGTCGCTATTAAAAAGGGTAGTCATCCCCCAACTCAGTCAGGCAACGATCGACCTAAAAGAGTTCATCCCGGCAACGCCATCATTCGGCTTGGAGGTCATAGCTACGGTTGGCAGGGTGATCGTTTCGCGCTTGTCACGCAATGGGGGCATCTCGCTGAATGTGGGAATCAGAAACCCTTCTTCGCGCTGGCTCTTGCCAGGAGGGCAGGTACCTTCGGCTGGCGAGGAGTTGTTGGTGATCACGAATCCGAGCGACAAGGAGTCCTTGGTTCACGTCGCATTCCAGACCGACGAGCAACGCCTAGAACCCGGGCCCTTGCAAGAGTTAGCAGTCGCGGCGGGCAGGCAACTGACCATAAAAGTCTCGGATCATTTGCCCAGGGGAGCGAAACATTCAGCATCGGTTACCTCAGTGAATGAGGTGCCCCTTGTGGTCGAACGACAGATCTTCGGCGAGGGCTTCGAAAACATATTTGGCGTCTCCGCCAGCAAACGACGGTGGTCTGTTTCCGTTGGCACGGCTGCAGGGGCAGAAACCATCACGATATTGAATGACTCCCAGATCGATGCCACCGTACGGATCGCCTTGATCACCGAAGGCGCCGAATCGCGGCCCCCGGAACTTGCCAATCTGCAGATAGGGCCTGGGGGCAGATTGTCGGTGTCGCTTGATGGGTTGTTGAGCGCACCGTCAACGGCGGTCGTCGAGGCTCTTTCAGGTCAGATCGTAATAGAAAGACGTCTAGGCGGTCAGTCAGATTTCACGTCTTCAACCGGCATCGCCCTTCCGGACTAGAATCGCTGACTCCTAATGGCTGACAACATACTTCCTTCAAAACGATACCGGACCACGGTGTGGATGGCGGGCATCTGCGCATGCTTCGTGCTGACAAGCGCGGGCGTTTCTACGGCTGCTATCCGTTATGACAACAAACAGCGCAACATCGTTTTTGCTGGGGCTCTAGTTGGGGGAGTGCCTATAGGCGGAATGACTTTCGACGCCGCCCGCCAAAAGATCGTCGAGCAACTTGTGGACCCGTTGTCCGATCCGGTTTCGATAACTGTAGAGGGCCAGGATTTCATCACCTCGGCGGTAGAGCTTGGTGTCACCAACAATGCTCTTTCGCAATTCGACAAAGTTTCTTCAACTCAGGAAATGGCAATGCCACGACGGATATGGACCCGGATGATTGGGGCTTCTATCGGAAAAAGAACCGACGTACAGACTGAGGTTGATGAAGAAAAACTCAGGGCGTTTGTGGTGAAGGTTGCAGCAGCCGTAGATCGAGCACCAACCGACACGCAACTTTCGTTGGTTGAGGGCACCTTGAAGATGACCCCCCGGGCCCCGGGGTTTAGATTAGACCAAGCGAAGTCGATCGATCAACTTCAGCTCACGATAGCTTCCCATCAACCCGTTGTGCGATTGAGCGGCGCGACTCTGGCACCGAACGACACCAAGAACTCCACTGATGACGTTCTGGTAGTAAAGGTCGGCGAGAACAAGCTGATGCATTATCGAGGTATTGATCTGGTGAAGGTGTATGACGTAGCGACCGGCTCAAATCAATATCCAACGCCGAAGGGACAGTTCAAGGTCGCCAATAAAAGACTTCGACCAACTTGGGTCAATCCTGCCAAGTACCCGGGAGGCTGGGGGTTCAACCTGCCAGCCAAGATCGGTCCTGGTCCCGGAAACCCCTTGGGGACGCGGGCACTAGATCTAAATACTCCCGGTATCCGCATCCACGGCACGTCTGCGGTGAGCTCTCTCGGATACAACGAATCGCACGGATGCATCCGCATGAGAATGTCCGACGTCGAGGAATTGTTTGCAGTGATCCCTGTTGGAACTCCTGTGTTGATAGTGCAGGCGGGCAGCAATCGGTCAATGCCGCGCCGCTTGCGAACCAAGACTCCCCAGCTCACCGCAGAATCTGACGCCAGTGAAGTTCCGGGGCAACCCGCGCCACCCGCGCCTTCTCCGACCCCATCGGCTTCCCCCAACGAAGAAGTTCCCTTGATCCCCCCACCATGAGGAGGTAGCAGATGTTTCCGCAATCAAAAGGTACCGTCACCAAGCAAGCGCACGTTGCTATTCCGGAGGGAATGTTCGAAGACGAACATGGGCGCGAAGCGTTCGCGGGCAGGGCGTCGCACCTGTACAGGATCCATCCTCCGACTGCGTGGGTGCGCATCGAGGGACCACTTAGGCCGCATGCATTTGATCTGAATGAAGTTAAGCCGCAAGACCAGATCGATCCCGAAGGTGATTGGCTGAAGATCCTTGGCAATGAACGTTGCCGCATCTACGTCTCACGACGAAGTGAGCCAGCCTCGTACTATCTGCGTGACGCCGACGGCGATGTTTGCTATTTCGTGCATCGAGGCGAAGGAGTGATGGAGTCTGATTACGGCCCCCTTGCTTTCGAGCCTGGAGATTTTCTGATCGTCCCCAAGGGCACCACGCATCGAATGGTTCCCACCACCGATGACAACTTCTTCCTGATAGTCGAAGGAAGTGGCGAGTATTCGCTTCCCGATCGCGGACTACTGGGCAAGCACGCTCAATTCGACCCCGGGGTGTTGGTCACGCCCGACCCGGAACCTCACGATGAAAAAGGGGAGTTCGAAGTAAGGGTGAAATCGAAAGAGGTTTATACATCGCTTTTCTTTCAATGGCATCCACTCGATGTCGTCGGTTGGCAGGGAGACCTTTGTCCGGTCAGGTTGAACGTCAGGGATTATCGGCCCATCGTTTCACCGCGTTATCACTTGCCTCCATCGGCCCATGCCACTTGGATAAACGATGGCTTCGCGATCTGCACTTTCGCGCCCCGTCCCTTAGAGGAGGATCCTGACGTTCTGCGCGTGCCTTTCTATCACGCAAACATCGACAACGACGAGGTGATCTTTTATCACGACGGTGAGTTCTTCAGCCGGCCCGGCATCGGAAAGGGGAAGATGACGCTCCATCCTCAGGGGATCCATCATGGCCCTCAGCCTGCGGCCATCGACGCTTCGAAGTCAAAACTGCGCACCGACGAAGTCGCGATCATGATCGAAGCGGAAGATCTGCTCGAATTGTCTTCAGAAGCCCAGCAGGTGCGCGACATCGCCTACGAAACCTCGTGGGCGCGAGGGATGGGTTTGCTCGACTAGCCGGGAGGTCATCGCGATCCCGAAAAAACGCGGCAAAAAGCAGGAATTCGCACAAATATGGCGAACCTCTTAGATACGTCCAGCGGGCGATATTCAACCAACCCGGAGCGAGCCATGATAGTTGTAGCCATTAGGGGGGATTGTTTGAGGCGACGTCGATTCTTTACATCCATTTGGGTAATGACTTCGATGTGCGCTGCCATGTTCCTTGGCTGGTCGGGCACGGTGCAGGCTGTATCGAACGATGACCGTGTGAACGCCAGCGTGATCTCCGGATCTTCGGGATCGGTTAGCGGTTCCCTGGTCGGTACCAAGAATGAGAACGCGTCGTACGACGTGTGGTATCGCTGGAAGAGTCCAGCCGCAGGACACTTCGAGTTCGATGTAACTGCAGTCGAGAACACGAAACTCTACGTTGAGGGGGGGCAAACAAAAGCGCGTGACTCGGACTCTGGACCAAAAACAGACCCCGCAGTCGAGTTCCAGGCCATCCTCGGGGTCGAGTACTACATCGCAGTGGAGTCGGAGTTGGACGTAGCCCCCACGGGGAACTTTCTTCTCAGGTGGCGGCCAGTCCCGCTAAACGATGAATTTCGTTCTCCTCAGACGATCAGCGGCCTGACAGGTTCTCTTGCAGGGGACAATCGAGGCGCAACAACCGAAGTCAGCGAACCGTTGGACTCGTACAATTACCCCGGCGACGCCAGGGATCATCGTAGCGGAAGCCTATGGTATTCCTGGACTCCAACGACCTCCGGAATCGCAGATGTTAGGTTTGCCTATACAAATCCTCCTACCACCATGCAGCGGTCGCTAGTTCGAGCCTACATCGGCGACACTTTGCCTACCCTCACAGAACAAAGATCGACGGGTTGCTACTACTCTCCGGCTCCCGAGACGCCTAATTCTGGCGCGATGAAATGCGACCAGCTCACGAGGTTTGCCGTCACCGCCGGGACCACGTATCGCGTGGTGGTGGCAGCGGTACTGGACTACACGTTTTATGGGATGTATGAGACCAGGGAACTCGACCTGGGCACTTTCGAGTTGCTCTGGACCGTAACTCCGCGTTCCAATGACATGTTTTCGCAGGCCCCCTTTGTGGGCGGTGGCTCCGGCTCTTTACCAGGTACGACCGAACTGGCTACAAGCGAGTCCGGCGAACCTAGGCCAAACAACACCGCCGCAACTGGTACCGACCAATACTCTTCGGTGTGGTTCAGGTGGACGGCTTACTCGTCGGCGGCAATCGCATTTTCTGTCCAGGCGGGATGGCAGAGTTGCCTCGATCCCGGCTGGGTGTCGAGCGCTCCACCCTATGAGCAGGTTGCCGCGTATACGGGGTCATCGATAGGCAACCTTGTAGCCGTCGCCCAAGGGGATACGGCTGGCCAGGGTGCCGTGTTCATTCCTCAGGTCGGCCAGACTTATTACATACAGGTCGGAAATGTGTCGTGCGGGCACCCCATCACACTGTCATGGGGATCAGCAAGGCCGTCCCCGCCTGCAAACTTGAGCGGTTCGGTTTCGCCCGGACAAGTGCATCTGGCATGGGCTCCCTCACCCTTCAGTGACAGTTACAACGTTTATCGAAGCTCGACGCTAGGCGAAACCGTTCTGTTGGCGACTGTCATAGGCTCGTCGACAAGCTACGACGACACGTCGATAGTGGATGGCGTTCATTACTTCTATCTGGTCAGCGGGGTCAACGAGTGGGGCGAAGGTCTGCGGTCAGCAAAGATACAGGTGCCTATCGGCATCCCGGAACCTGCCAGTCTTACTTCAACCTCACTGGGTGCTAGGGGAATCGAACTTGCCTGGTCGGTACCTTTCGACGGGGGGAGTCCGATTACCGGCTTCCGGATATATCGCTCCACCACATCCGGTTCGGAGACGTTTTTAGCAGCGGTAAGTAACGTCACGACCTACACAGATGTTTCGCTGACAGATCTTGCGACCTACTACTATCGAGTAAGTGCAGTGAACGTGTTGGGTGAGGGTCCACTTTCGAATGAGTCATCAGCAGTTGCCCAACTGACAGCTCCTGCCGCGCCCGTCATTGATTCACCAGTACAGGGTTCACTGAACCGCCGAATCGTAGTCATTTCGGGGACGGCCGAGGCGGGAACTACGGTAAAGGTCTATTTCAGCTCAGGTTTCAGCGTGGGGCCGGTTACTACCAATGGGCAAGGCAACTGGACCACCTCGCCGTCTCTTGGATCCGCGACTTATTCGATCCATGCTGTTGCCATTGCTGTCAACGGCAATACCAGTTCGCCATCGCCCGTAAGGACGTTCCAAGTTGACGCGATTTCGCCTTCCGTCACTCTAAGGAACAGCAACGGCTCTCCCGTCAGCCAAGCGACCCCCCTTGTCGGATCGGCCTCTGATGCCCAGGACGTGGCCCGTATCACCATCTCTTTTCAAGATCTAAGCGGTAAGTCGGTGGGTGAGTTCGTCATCTGCACCTGCCCCGGCAAGTCCTTTGATTGGAGTCACTATCCTGCGGTCGCACCTGGAACGTACATGGTGCAGGTACAGGCGCAGGACCTCGCAGGTAACGTTGGGCGCAGTGGCACCATCCGCATCGTCAAGGCCTAGCGAGGCGTTAGGTCAGGCAGACCAGGAGATCTTGGCTACCTGAGCGGTCTTGCCAGGAAACGATACGGACATGTCTCCGGACTCGAAGGCGAACTCTGTGGTTGTGAACTGTTCCAGTTCGTTGCTCAGAAGACCCTGAGGAAGAACAACCCGAGGGAGTGCCTCGAGACCGCTCACAGGGTTCTTAATGGAGTCGAAGACGATTTTACCGACGCCCTCGATGGAGATGCGGCTGTCCTTGCCGTTCACTTTCTTGTCGAACCTCGCTGGATGCGGGCCCTCGATGTTTGCCCAGGTATTGCGAAAGATGCCCATGGGGCCCCCGGACTCGCCGGAGATGATCTT
>JBDSRR010000271.1:0-6149 GCA_039929185.1 Actinomycetota bacterium | reverse complement strand
AAACGGATGGTATCGACGCTCGTTTTCGAGCGGGAGGCGAGTTCATCGATGCGTAATCTCATGAGTGTCCACTCTACGAGTCATTCCTCTCACTGTCATCTCCTGAAAGTCATCTCCTGAAAGATTGATATGGTCCGACCCTGACATGGAACCTAAGAAGGAGCGCCTCGGCCGCAACGTCGTGGTTCTAACTTGGGTGAGTTTTTTGCAAGACGCTGCCTCTGAAATGCTCTACCCGGTTCTTCCGCTGTTCATCACATCGGTACTGGGGGCCCCGCCTGCTGTTCTTGGATTGATCGAGGGAGTGGCCGAAGGCACGGCGTCGGTTTGGAAGGCGATATCGGGGCGCATGGCGGATCGCATGCGCAAACGTCCTTTGATCTTCCTGGGCTATTCGTTGTCAGCGTTAGCCAAGCCCCTCATCGGTCTTGCGGCAGGGTGGCCGCTTGTTTTGGTTGCGCGTTTTGTTGATCGCACAGGCAAGGGGATAAGAACGTCGCCGCGCGATGCTTTAATAGCGTCGGATACACCCGCACACTTGCGCGGTAGAGCTTTCGGTTTGCATAGAAGCGGAGACTCTGCGGGAGCGGTAGTTGGTCCTTTGCTTGGCCTAGCGATCTATGAAATGGTCAATCACGAGCTTCGCCCGCTGTTCTTCGCGGCGTTCGTTCCCGCATTACTTAGTGTCGCATTCATCGCAAGGGTCACTGAGCCCGAGCAGAAGCCTCGCCAATCGCATCCTGCCGTCTTAGGGTCATTGCCACTCAACTTCAAGAAAGTTGTGGCTTTCATAGCTCTATTTGGACTCATCAATTTCTCTGATGCGTTCCTGCTGTTGCGGGCAAGCAAGTTGGGCTTAACTTTCGTGCAAGTCATCTTGGTGTATGTCCTATACAACGTGGTTTACGCAGCCCTTAGTTATCCCGCTGGCAGGGTGTCTGATCGTTTAGGCAGGCGGACAGTTTTCACATTGGGCCTGGGTATCTTTTCTGTGTGTTACTTCGGTTTGGGATTCGTCACGACTTCGGCGTGGGTTTGGGTGTTGCTTCCTCTGTACGGTGCCTATACAGCTCTTACCGATGGCGTGAGCAAAGCATGGGTTTCCGACATGCTCCCGCAAGCCCGATTGGGCACCGGCTTGGGTGCTTTCCATGCGTGTTTTGGCGTGGCAGTGTTGGTGGCGAGTCTGTGGGCTGGAGTGCTTTGGCAAGAATCGGGAAGACTGCCGCTGATGATCTCTGGTGTGTTGGCGGCGATATTGTCAGCGTGTCTCCTACTGTTCGGCCGCCGTCTTGATGCCGTTTAAGCGACTTCCGGTCCGGCCTCGCGGGCGCGTTCGACATGTTCCAAAGCGGTAGTTAGTTGTTCGATCCATTCGCCTTGGTTCTTGCCAACCAAGCGGATGCACCAAGCAAGTGCATCGCTGCGACTGCGTGCAACTCCAGTGTCGACAAGTAGGTCGAGAACTTTACGCTCGCTCATCCGTAGTCGTGTCATCGTTGGGATGCTTGCGGTCGTGAATAGGTGACGGTTTTCGCCGATCTCGACACCCCATGAAACTTTGCGGCCGAAGTGGTGTTCGGCTTCCTGCGCGATTTCCATGCGTTTGCCGCGAGTATCTTCCCTGAATTGACGGACCCGTCCTGCACGGGCGGCGGCCACTACATCGGGGGCTGCGCCTTCACCCGCATCAGGGTCTTTGATCTGGCCCACGATCACGATTTCATCGCGGTCGTAGGTTATTTCGGCGGCTGCGTCAAACCATTCATCGGGGATGCGTCCGAGGAGCCAAGCTTTTCCTTTTTCCATAGTGATTACACTGTAAGCATGTAATCACTATTTGTCAAAGGCTTTCTTGGCTTGGCCGGTGACGCCCGCGACCAGTGAGGTCAACTCGAGCGGGAGGACGAACTTGGTAGACGGGCTTGCACCCAGTTCCTTCAGTGCGTCGAGGTACTGCAAGCTCATAGTGTTGGCATCGAGAGTCTGGGCAACGTCGTAGATAGTTTGAAGGGCTAGGGCGAAGCCTTCCGCGCGAAGGATGGCAGCCTGCCGGGCACCTTCTGCATTCAAGATCGCCGACTGCTTGTTTCCTTCCGCTACCGTGATCGCTGCTTCCTTCGTTCCGTCAGCTTCGGTTACGACGGCACGGCGGGTTCGCTCTGCTGACATCTGCCGGGTCATTGCTTCCTGCACCGCCGGGGGCGGGATGATCTCGCGGATCTCGACGTTGGTTACCTTCACTCCCCAGCGTTCGGTGATCTCGTCGAGTTTCGTGCGAAGCACTTCGTTCATCTGTTCGCGTTTAGCGAGCACATCATCAAGTGTCATGTCACCGACGATGGCGCGAAGCGTTGTTGCAGCAACATTTTGAGCAGCTCCGGCGAAATACTGCACTTCAAGGACTGACATCACGGCGTCAACCACCTTGTAGAAGACGATGAAATCGATCGAGATGGTCGCGTTGTCTCGTGTTATTCCTGCTTGATGCGGTATCTCAAGGTAGAGCTCCCGCAGATCGACTGTCACTGCTCGGTCGACCAATGGGATGAGGATGATTACGCCCGGCCCCTTTGTGCCGATCGAGCGTCCGAGCCTGAAGACGACAAGGCGTTGATATTCCCGGACTATCTTCAAGGAGTTCGCAAGGAAAAAAATCACCAGAACGATCAGTGCGGCGAATGCTATGAACGATCCCATCTTTATTCATCTCCTTTTGGTTGGTCCGCGTCTGCGGAGGTGCGTTCGACCTTCAGCGTCAAACCCTGAAGACCCGTTACTCGTATCGGTTGTCCCTTCGAAATCGGATGATCTGACTCCGCCGACCATTGTTCGCTGCCGACATGGACGACACCTGCGAGTGAAACGTCTGTGACGGCATAGCCTTCGCGTCCGACCACTCGTTCGGAACCCTGCGCGAGTGGAAGATTGCGAGCCTTAAGTGCTGCCTGAACCACGAAGGCGAAAAACAACGCCATCGTGATGGCTATGGGGACGATGACGCCGGGTGTCACCTGTGAGTCAGGCACGGAGCGGTCGAACAGGAATAGGCCCCCAACGACGAGGGCGACTAAGCCTGCGACCATCGATGCTCCGATGCCGGGAGCTTTGAGTTCAACTAGGAAGAACACCACGGACGCGATAAGCAAAAGTAGACCCAGCAACTGAACCGGCAGCATGCCAAAAGAGGCAAGGGCAATAACCAAGAGGGCCCCTCCGGTTATCCCGGGGATCGAGACACCGGGATGCAGCAGTTCGATGACGACGAGAATCAACCCGGCATAGAAAAAGATGAAAGCAAGATTCGGATCAAATAGGACATGAAGTAGTCGGGCCCCGGTTCCTAGTTTGCGTTCCTGTACGGCGAGTCCTTTAGTTGCCAGCTCGACCTTCGTTTCGCCAACGAGGATCTCCCGCCCATCGATCTGCGTTAGGAGTGCATCGACGTTGGGCGCGATGAGATCGATAACTTTTAGCTTGAGAGCCTCGTTCGCGGAAATGCTTACAGAATCACGCACCGCTTCTTCGGCCCAATCCGCATTGCGGTCGCGCCCTTCTGCGATGCTCCTGATAAAACCAACCGCATCGTTGGTGACCTTTCGCGATTGGATAGCCCCCGAAACACCAACGGGGTGTGCTGCCCCTACGTTTGTGCCAGGGGCCATCGCTGCGACCGGACAGGACATCAAGATGAAGGTTCCGGCTGATGCCGCACGTGCGCCTCGCGGGGATACGTAGCAAACGATCGGAACGCGCGCGTTGAGGATCGATCGCACGATCTTGCGCATCGATGAGTCGAGGCCGCCGGGAGTGTCGATGGTGATCAAAACAGTTGCACCTATATCTTCGGCTTCTTCGATGACGCCGTCGATGAAGGAGGCTTCGAGCGGATCAACTACTCCGTCGATGGGCGCTTGAATGACCTGCGGGCCTTTGGCGTGTGCGGTTGAACTTAGGAATAGGGCCGCGAACAGCAGACTCAACGCTATCGATGCACGGACAAGTTTCACGTCGTCATCATAGACTGACCCGATTGTTGCGAGGAAGGCATTTTGTTTGAGCGTTGTTGTTGAAGGATTGGTCAAATCCTTTGGGAGCGTCAAAGCCCTAAAGGGGATCGACTTTGCCATCGAACCTGGCAGCGTGCTCGCATTGTTGGGGCCAAATGGTGCAGGCAAGACGACCGCAGTTAGAGTCCTTGGCACTCTCCTTCGACCAGACGCAGGGCGTGCAACTGTGGGTGGCCATGATGTGTTGCGCGAACCGGGTGAAGTGCGCAAGATAATTGGCCTGACCGGGCAGTTCTCTGCAGTTGATGAGACTCTGACCGGTGCAGAAAACCTGGAGTTAGTGGGCCGTCTTTACCACCTTGCTAGGTCCGAAGCGCGTGAGCGGACGAAAGCCTTGCTTTCTCAATTTGATCTTTTCGAGGCGGCGCGACGACCGGTTAAGACGTATTCCGGTGGCATGAAACGCAGACTCGATGTTGCTGCAAGTCTGATCGGACGCCCCAAGGTCTTGTTTCTCGATGAGCCTACGACCGGGCTCGATCCTCGCAGCCGCTCGGAACTGTGGGAATTCTTGCTGGGCCTCGTTGGGGAAGGTCTGACGATCTTATTGACAACACAGTATCTCGACGAGGCAGATCGACTTGCCGACCGCATCGCAGTGATCGATCATGGCGAAATAATCGCCACCGGAACCGCCGACGAACTCAAGTCACGTGTTGGTGGCGATGTACTCGATATCGAAGTCGATGACGCGGCCGCGGCGACGCTTGCCTTGGCGGCTCTCGGTCGTTCCGAAACCGATGGGGCCAAGATTCGGTTGTATGTTCCGGAGGGCGCGAGCGTGCTAGCGGAGGCTGTCCGCAGTCTTGATTCGGCTGGCGTGAGGGTGCTTGATCTGGAACTTCATCGTCCGTCGTTAAACGACGTGTTCTTGGCTCTCACTGGACATCAAGCAGAGGACACTGCCGAATGAGTATCTATTGGACCCTTTCCGATATCGCCGCCATGACGAGACGCAATCTCATCAGATACGTCCGCATCCCAACATTGATCGCGTTCTCGACGGTACAGCCTGTCATGTTCGTTCTACTCTTCGCCTACGTTTTCGGGGGTGCCATCCGAACGCCAGGTGCTAAGTACATTGACTATCTGATGCCGGGAATCATGATTCAAGTTGTCGTCTTCGGCTCAACAGCAACCGGGGTTGGCCTTGCTGAGGACCTTTCGAAGGGGATGATCGATCGATTCCGTTCGTTGCCGATGGCCCGTTCGGCGGTATTGGCGGGGCGGACTCTCGCGGACACGACCCGCAATGTCTTCGTCGTCTTGTTGATGACTGGTGTTGGAACTTTGATCGGGTTCAGGTTCCATGCCGGTTTTCTTAGGGCGGTGGCTGCTTTGGGACTGGCAGTACTTGTTGGGTTCGCGTTCTGTTGGATATCAGCAACGATCGGTATGGCAGTTGGAGATGCGGAGACGGCGCAGGTGGGCGGTTTTATCTGGCTCTTTCCGCTTATCTTTGCCAGTTCCATATTCGTTCCGGTCGAGACCATGCCTTCATGGCTTCAGACGGTAGCTGGGATCAATCCAATCACTAGCGCCGTGAATGCCGCGAGGGCGCTGGCGCTTGGGGGCCCGGTTCAAGAGCCCTTGATCAAGATCTTGGCCTGGGTCGCTGGCATCCTTCTGGTGTTTTGCACTTTGTCGATCCGCAAATACCGTAGGGTCTGATGAACCAAGAACTTAAGCGAAACATCGACGCACATTGGTCTTGGCATCTAAAGGAGTCGCCTGAAGCGGCGACGCGCTTGGGTCATCGGGAAAACGATCACAGGTGGACGGATCTGTCGCCCGATGCAGTCTTGCGGCGCAAGCAGGCTGCGAGCGATCAGCTCACTTCTTTGGATTCTGTTGATCCATCAGGATTGGGCCCTGACGATGAGATCAACTACAAACTGTTTCGGCAATTGTTGGAACATGCTGTCGAAGGCGCAAGCTACCACGGGGAGTTCTTGCGAATAGGCCCCATGGGGGGGCCGCAAAGTTGGGTTGCACAGACGGTCGAGTTGATGCCAGCCACGACTGCATCCGAGATCGACAACATCTTGGCGAGACTAAAGGCGATCCCGCAGTTTATCG
>JBDSRR010000270.1:0-6466 GCA_039929185.1 Actinomycetota bacterium | reverse complement strand
CGTCCCAATCTCTGTGCTTGATCTCATACTTTTCGGAATGCAGGTATTCCTCGTTGTCGTCTGAAGCAGGTTCGTTTTCGCACAGTTCATAACCACTGTAGATCCCGTAGGCCGAACTTCCGGTTGCAGCCAAAACAAGTCGCTGTTTAAAAGCTCCTGGGCCCCCGTTCCTAAGGGGGCCGCTAAGGATGTCGGGCGTATTCGGCCAGAAGTTAGGTCGCATGTAGTCGGATGCTCTGCCGCGCGCGACTTCGTCGAAGTAACTTGTGATGTGCTTTTTTTTCGTTCTCCATGTGAAGTACGTGTAACTCTGACTGAAGCCGACTTGGGCAAGTTGGGCCATCATCTTGGGACGAGTGAACGCTTCAGCCAGGAAGATGACGCCAGGGTCAATGGCATGTATCTCGGCGATCAACCATTCCCAGAAGGCAAGCGGTTTCGTATGTGGGTTGTCGACTCTGAATATCCGAACGCCATGACTCATCCAAAACTCAAGGATCTGTTTGCACTCCGCCCACAATTCGATGCGCGCATCGTTCGATGGCGGCCAGAAGTTGATCGGGTAGATGTCCTGATATTTCTTGGGCGGGTTCTCGGCGAACTTGATGGTTCCGTCTGGCCGATGATGAAACCAATCAGGATGACTTACAAGCCAGGGATGATCCGCAGCGCATTGAAGGGCATAGTCCAGCGCGATCTCCATCCCCAGATCGTTGGCCCGCTCAACGAATCGGTCGAAATCGTCAAAGGTCCCAAGGTCCGCGTGGATGTCGGTGTGCCCTGCGATGGCCCATGGACTGCCCGGATCGTCCGGGCCAGCGATGATGGTGTTGTTACGGCCTTTCCGCTCGACTTTGCCGATGGGATGGATGGGTGGAAGGTAGACGATGTCGAAACCCATCTTGGCGATTGCATCTAGACGCAATGTTGCCCCCCCAAAGCCCCCTTCTGATCGAGGGAAGAACTCGTACCACGCGCCGTAGGATGCTGCGGGGCGATCGACCCATAGCTTCAATTGCGTAGAAGAAGTCTCGTCATCGAACGACATGTGACTCTCGAAGAACTCTGCGATCCCTGCACGGATGCCGCTTTCGAGGCGAGTTTTCACGGGCTCTGCCGCGTCGGCCATGGTTGCAGATGCATCCCAAAGACAAGCTTCACCCAACATGAGTGAGCCTTCGATCAGTTCAACATCGATGTTCTGCCCGGCCTCGTACTTGATCAGAACTTCGTTTCTCCAGGTCGCATAACGATCAGTCCCGGCAATGATTTCGAACGAATGCAGCCCCAGGGTCTGCGGACAGATGAATCCTTCCCAACGATCATTGGCGACGGGAGTCATACGAACAGAGCGCCAATCACCTTCAGCGTCGCTGCACCATTTCACGAAAACCGCCAGTTTTTCATGGCCATCTTTGAAAACATCCGCCCTGACCGAGACCTGCGAACCTACCGTCGCTTTGGCGGGATGCTCGAAGTCCGGCGTGGATGGGCGAATGTCCCCGATAATTAGTCGTCCTATCATCAAGTGGGAGTGTACGATTTCTAAGTGAGACCAAGAGCACTTAAGAGTTTTACCGTCAAGGCTCAGCTGCCCCCGCCTCTTTCGGCATTGCATGACATCGCAATGAACCTAAGGTGGAGTTGGGATGCTCACTCCCGCGACCTCTTCAGGTGGGTTGACCCAACAGGGTGGGAAGAATCTGGCTACGACCCTATCCACCTTCTCGCCACGGTTGGTCGAGAACGCCTTGATGCCCTAGCCAATGATCAAGCCTTTACTGAATTCCTAGCCGAGGTTGATGACGATCTGAAGCGTTACGGCGAAGCGCCGCGCTGGTTCCAGAAGCGAACAAGCCCACTTTCTTCAGTGGCTTACTTTTCGCCAGAGTTCGGAATCTCCGAGGCGCTGCCCCAGTATTCGGGCGGATTAGGTGTTCTGGCCGGTGACCACCTGAAGGCGGCCAGCGGTTTGGGTGTACCTATCGTGGGCGTTGGGCTGTTCTATCACCAAGGTTATTTCCGGCAGGGGCTCGACGCGGATGGATGGCAGGAAGAGCGCTATGTGCAACTCGATCCGCACGCCATGGCTCTAAGTCTCGTCGACGCACAGATCAAGATAGATCTGGCGGGAATGCCCTTGGTGGCGCGCATCTGGAAGGCACAGGTCGGACGCATCCCCCTTTACTTGCTGGACACCGATGTTGAAGAAAACACCGAAGACGGTCGGTCGATCACCGACCGCTTGTACAGCGGCGGCGAGCACCACCGGATCCAGCAAGAGGTCCTACTTGGCATCGGCGGAGTACATGCGCTCGATGCTCTGGGACTTCTTCCTCAGGTCTTTCACATGAACGAGGGTCATGCCGGGTTTCTGGCATTGGAGCGCATCCGCAGATTTATGACTTCAGACGGACTTTCGCTTCCCGAAGCCGTCGAATCGGTAAGAGCAAGCACTGCGTTCACGACTCACACGCCGGTTCCCGCGGGGATCGACTTGTTCTCGCACGAATTGATGAAACAACACTTCGGTGGTTTCGCAGAAGAATGTGGCATCGCTTTCGATGACGTTATGCAACTCGGTCACTATGATGGCGACCCTCACGATGCCCCGTTCAACATGGCAGTCATGTGCTTGCGTTTATCTGGTCAAGCAAATGGGGTCTCGAAATTGCATGGTCGGGTCAGTCGCAACATGTTCGGGCGTTTGTGGCCGCAGGTGCCAGAAGACGAAGTACCCATCAAGTCCGTCACCAATGGCATCCATTCACGCACTTGGGTTGCACCGGGAATGGCCGAACTATTCGACCGCTACGTACTCCCCGAATGGAATGAAGCCGACGCAGAACGCTGGTCGCGCATCAACGGCGCCCGAGATGACGAGATCTGGCGCGTGCGCGAAAACGGCCGAGAGCAACTCGTTGCATTCATACGAAAGCGACTTAGAGAAACCGGCCGAGCAGGTGGCGTGAACGACCTGGATCTAGAGTGGTGTGACGATGTGCTGGACCCGCGGATATTGACCATCGGATTTGCCAGACGGTTTGCTGCATACAAGCGGCCAACGATGCTGCTATCTCAACCCGACCGACTAAAGGCCATCTTGCTTTCACAGGACCATCCAGTGCAATTGGTCTTTGCAGGCAAGGCTCATCCGGCAGACGACATGGGCAAGCAGATGATCCGGCAGATCGTACAATTCTCCCGCGACCCCGCCATACGTCATCGCATCGCATTCATCGAAGACTTCGACATCGGCGTCAGCCGGATGTTCTATCAAGGATGCGACGTCTGGCTAAACACACCGAGAAGGCCCCTTGAGGCCTGTGGTACGAGCGGCGAAAAGGCTGCTTTGAGTGGAGTGTTGAACCTCTCGACGCTTGATGGATGGTGGGACGAGATGTTCGATGGGCAAAATGGTTGGGCCATCTCATCCGCGGAGAACTACACGGACTTAGCTCATCGCGACGAGCGAGAGGCCGCAAGTTTGTTCGAGTTACTTGAGCGGCACATCATTCCACTGTTTTACGAACGGACCGATTCAAGTTCCACGCCCCATCGGTGGGTTTCAAGGATCAAGGCATCCTTGGCCTCACTCGGGCCCAAGGCAGGCGCATCGCGTATGGTGCGCGACTACGTTGAGTTGATCTACGAGCCCCTAGCCGATCGATCGACTGACATGGTCGCAGACCGTCACGCCAGAGCGCGATCGCTTGCCCAATGGAAAGACAAGGTCAAGCAGGGCTGGGCAGCGGTAAACATCAACTCGGTCGACAGCGACACAACCTCAACCAGCCTGGGAGTTTCCAGAGAAGTTACCGCCGTCGTAAACCTAGGCAGCCTTGACGATTCGGACATAGAAGTGCAGTTAGTCCATGGGCCGGTTGGAACCGGCGATGAACTCTACGACACGACCCTGACTACGATGGCCCTTGTAGGACATAAGAGCGGGGGCGGCAGTCACCGATACCAGGGGGCCTTTTCATGCGAAACCGCAGGACGCTACGGTTTCACCGTTCGCGTTGTACCAGCACACGATGACATCTTTTCTCACACAGAACTTGGCTGCATAACCTGGGCTTAAACGAGGTCTGACCCCGTAAAGGGCCTCGCTCTGCTAAGCGTTTCTGCCACCCGAGCAACTACCGGGTCAACCATGACTTGCTCAAGGGTTAGAGGCAGAGGGATGCACCAATTCGGTCTATCTGCCCTAGTCGTGCCTGGTATGTTCGGCCTTCGTTCAGCTCCGAGAACGTCTTCGAGACTCGCCGCTATCAAGGCAGAATCCACCTCGGCTAGGCGTTCGTAAGTCTTAACGATGATGTCATCGATAGGGGTCGATTCGTCTGCATCCGTTAGTCGGCTCAACATCTTAAGCAGCCTCAGAGTTTCATCGACATTGGGGGCAAGGTCGAGACGGATCTGTTCATCGAGATCTGAACCAGTCCACAAGCCGGCTATCGTCGGCAGATCATGGGTCGAGACCGTTGCAAGCGACAATCGCGGATACCGGGCACGCTGCGCACCGTTGAATAGCATCAATCTGTAGGACAAGATGCGGCGTCGAGACAACTCCTGGCGGACATTTTTTTCAACCGTACCAAGGTCTTCTCCGACAACGTAGGCCCCTGCCAGATGTGACTCGAGCGCCAATATGGCCAGCAACTCATCCGCCGGATACCTCACATAAGCCCCTGCGTCGGGACTGCAGCCAGCAGGGATCCACCAAAGTCGAAACAGACCCATCACGTGATCGATCCGGACTCCCCCGCCGCCGCGCATCGACCGACGAATCATCTGGATGAAAGGTTCGTATCGTGCGTCGGCCAAAGCTAACGGATCGAATGGAGGCAGACCCCAGTTCTGCCCCTTGGTGTTGAATCGATCAGGCGGCGCACCAACCCTGGCACCTTTGACGAACACGTCACCAAAGGACTGCGCGTCGAAACCGTCGGGATCGATCCCAACCGCAACATCTTGGATGACATCGATCTCGCCCATTACTTCGGTTAGTTGTACATCAGCAAGCCATTGGAGCCACGAATGAAACTCGATGGCATCGGGGTCAGCGAACCTAGCGAAATCCCGCAGGGCAGCTGTTTCGGCGCAGAAGGAGTCGAACCTGGGGTCACCCTTAAAGGTTTTCCAAATGATTCGAAGGGCTCTCATCTTGACATCGAAGACCGCATCTCGGTCGATGAGCGGTGAGGCATTCAATGCTCGACCAGCGACCACTAATTCCGCGGGTAGATCATCCGCGCCAGCGACCTGATCAACTGCGATGTAAATGGGGTTCAGGAATAGTCGGCTGCTCGGATAATAGGGGCTTGCTTGTTGAGGTTTGCCTGGCATGGGAGCAGACAGTGGATTGACGAGCACCATCGAGGCCCCCGACCCTTTAGCCCATCGACCGAAGACGCGCATATCGGCGAAATCACCGATGCCCCAGCTACGTTCGGACCGTAGGGAATAAAGTTGAAGTGACCATCCCCATTTGTCCATGGGCGGCGCAAGACACTGTCGGGGGCCGACGATCACGAGGCGTCCGTCGTCTGCGCGATGGTAGCCAACCGGAAGGTGAGTTTGATCGCCAGTCATGATGATCGCCTCATGTATTTCACCCGCCCGCAGAAGTGCCGTAACGCGCTCAACTGCCTCAGGCGACGTCTCTTGCCAGACTTTCGACCAATCTAGATAACCAGGTTCAACACTCATTCCGACACACCCACGACCATCGAGTGGGGCGACATCTCTAAGGAGTCGTGCGCCAACACAGCAGCCCCAGTGTCGAGTAAGAGACGAAAGGGCATCGGGATATCGACCCGAGTGGGGGCCGATGACGCATTGAATCGAAGGATAAGATCGTCATGGCGATGTTCGCGTCGCAACGCAAGGACACTACGGATGAACTCATACATCCCAGTGTCAGCAGCATCCCAATCGAGCCACGACACCGGGCCGTCGTGGCAGTAGGCATTGTTATTGCCAGACTGAGTGCGGCCGATCTCGTCTCCCGCAAGGATCATAGGAACTCCTTTTGACAACAGCAACGTAGACATGAAGTTACGCATCTGCCGATCCCGGAGGTCCAGAACGCCTTCATCGGTCGTAGCCCCTTCGACGCCACAGTTCCAGGACCGGTTCCAGTTTTCACCATCACGATCGTCTTCGCCGTTTAACAGATTGTGCTTATGGTCATACGAAACAAGATCTCGCAAGGTGAACCCGTCGTGGGCTGTGACAAAGTTGATGCTCGCTCTGTTTCCTCGATCCTTGTAAATATCACCACTGCCGTCAACGCGGACGGCGAGCGTTCTTTCGTTACTCTCGGCACGCCAATAATCTCTAACATCGTCGCGAAACATCCCATTCCATTCCGACCAACTGCTGGCAAACTTTCCAACTTGGTAACCACCTGGGCCCATGTCCCATGGTTCGGCGATCAACTTAACCCTTGACAAGACCG
>JBDSRR010000269.1:0-2853 GCA_039929185.1 Actinomycetota bacterium | reverse complement strand
AATCAAAACGCGAAGATTTGGTTTCCCTGCTCTAGCGCCGTTGGAACATTTCAGTACCTCCACGGCTCGTTCTGTTCCAACGGCCGCTGGTCGGCTTAATGAATCCCTTACCCAAGTCGGGGCCCTGCGGGCTTTTGGCGCTTCAATTTCCAGGAACATCTGGATCGATTTCATGTGCCTAGAATAGAACATATGTTCGACTGGTGCAAGCAGCTAGTGCAATCAGCCAGTGCAATCAGCTTTGGGCTAATGTTCCCATTCGATCGCGGTTACGGGTATGCCTCCCGCGTCGCGCTTGGCTTTTTCGCTAACACCCGCAAGCGCGGATACGGCGGTGTAGCGAAGCGAGTCTGGTTCGAGTTGCAATGTTGCAGCATCAGAGTCGTCGAGCTGTTCGATCAAAGTTTTCGACGCAAGCGTCTGACCACGGCTTGCCGCCTCCTCGATACGCGCACACTGGTTCACTTCGTCGCCGAAAGCGCTAACTCCCAACCGTCCATCTGTGACCAACTGTCCCATGTAAAGGCTGGGCCCCCAATGTACGCCGATGCGCATGGGGCAGCCGGCACCGAAAAGCGCGTCGAGTTCAGTCCCCGTTTGCACCGTCGCCAAATGGATCTGCCTCGCAGCGCGCAGCGCACCTCTGGCAGCGGCAGATGGCGAACCGCACTGTTCGGCTAAGAAAAAGGCCGTAACGCCGTCGCCTGCGTGGTTGGCGACTATCCCACCGTTGGTCACTATGGCTTGGTCGGTTTTGGTAGTTATAGAACGGATCAGATGGAAGAAGGATGCACTTGATAGTTGGCGCGATAGGGTTCCCGACGATTCGATGTCGGCGAACAATATGGCCGCGGCGCGTCGGCCAGGTTCGTAGAGTTCGGCCATACGAGCCAGCATGTCTTCATCGCCCCGCGCGATCAGACCGAGAAGATTCGCGGGTAGGTTTGAGGCGTACAGCACTGAGAACCCGAAGTGTTCGCTCTGATGATCGAATAGACGGGTAATTATCTGATTTATCGTTCTGGGGGGCAGTTCCCTCTGCACCCACTCCATCTGAGTGATCCACATGGGTTCGGCAGGATCGTTCGAGTCGGCCGTAATCGCAACTTCCAACTGCATGCGATCGCCGCCGAATGCAGCGGGATTCAGTTGGATCGAGTCGTCCAACATCTCAAAGATCCTGTTGATCCCTCCTGGAGTGTCCTGCACCATATGGGGCAGACCCTGCATCCCTGAGGTCAGGATGCTGTCGTGCGTGACCGCGCCTGCCCATACGTCCGCTCCGAAGCACTTAAGGATGTGCTGACCGACCCCGAGTTTCAGGTCGTCCCACTCGCCAAGAACCTGTTTCAAGTCATCGCTGACCCAAGCTAGGTTCCAATGCTTGTCGCATAAAGCCGCAGCGACCCTGGTGGAAGCCAACTGCTCTGCAACTCGCCGAAGTCGCGGCTCCTGCGGGAATGAAGAATTGCTCATGCTTAAAGATTACCGTCCAATCGGTCAACTTCGTTGCTGATCAGCTGAGCCTCATCGCCGGCGATCTCAAGAGCGATCGCATTGCCCTGCAAGTTCATGCCGGCTAAGTAGATCCGCTTTGCCTCGCGGGCTTTTATCTTGGGGTTGAGGATGAAAAGGGGCCCATCGTATGACTCGATCAAGATCATTCGGATGGCGATTGCTATATCGGGCGCAGAAATGCTTGGCAGGTCATGGTGTCGCATCGTGTCGAGAAGATCCTGTGCCACTTCAGCCACGAGCGGGCTGGATGGGTCAGCGTCTTGAGGGGGTTCTTCTGGGTTTGAAACAGTCAGGTTTCTTATCATCGGCGCTATAATGACATCGTTGTGATTTCCACTGAACCAGCGCAGCTCTCGTTTCCGAACCCGGCCTCAACAAGTGTGAGGGCCGTCGAGGTTCGGCGCTCATCCAAGCGCAGGCGCACAGTTGCGGCCAAGCTTGAGGAAGGGCGATTGATCGTCTATCTCCCCTCTCGTATGTCGAAGGCGGAAGAACTTGAGTGGATCGAACGCATGCGGGTTCGTCTCGAAGCTCGTGAGCTTAGGGACCGATTAAACACCGACGGCGACCTTGAGCGTCGTGCCCAACACCTCAACGATCGTTATTTCAGCGGGAAGTTGCGTTGGACGTCGATCCGGTATGTGACGAATCAAAATGACAGATACGGCTCCTGTACCACCGGCGATGCGACCATCCGTATCGCCGACTGCGTGGCACCGATGCCTGGCTGGGTGCGTGACTATGTGCTCATCCATGAAATTGCTCATCTGCTGGTTCCCGATCACTCCAAACAGTTTTGGACTCTCGTCGAACGCTATCCCTTAACTGAGCGTGCACGTGGATTCCTTATAGCAAAGGGGTTAGAGGACTGAACCCACTAGGCGGGCCCCCCGACCCGAAAGATGCCAACCTCGGCCGTGGTGGTAGCGGGGCGTGAGCCCTTTGGTCGTGTTCGGACGAAGCAAAGGTTATCGACCTGCCGGTTTTCGAGGATGCCAATCGCAGTGGCCGCTCTTACTCCCCATCCGGCAAGGACGCCTAAGTCAACCTTGCTGTGGTCGCCGGTATCGAGGTCGCCGGCGCGGTGCCAAAGGTGTTCGACGGGCATGAAAGTCAACCCTTCGGGGCCCAACGTTCCGGGGTCGCCTACGTTGATCAGCCTGGCGTTGCCCTGATCGCCCATCATCACGTCGCGTGTTGCTATGCGTTCTGGCCAATCGTCTGCTGGTGAAAATCCAATAACTTCGAAACCTTTTCCCCTCAGCATGGCCATAGCGTCGTCGGTGGGGTTGTCTTCGTCTCCGTCTTGCATACCGATAAGAACAAGTTTTGAGT
>JBDSRR010000268.1:0-5553 GCA_039929185.1 Actinomycetota bacterium | reverse complement strand
CAACACCTCGTTCCATGGCGCTGATCCACCGAACAGGCGCGCCTGCCGCGAGGATTGCTCTTTGTAACTCATCCGTCCACTCTACTTTGCGCGCTGAAATGTCACGATTAAGGGCGCTATGTCCCTTTATTTGCAAGGTTTTTTTGATTTTCTTTCAGTTCCAAGCAGGACTTTTCAAGATGGTGTCGAACCTTTGCACTCATTGCCGAAATTCATTCGGTAATCCATTTCGATCCTACCCAAGGGGGGGCAATGATGAAGAAACACGCGCGGTGGAAACTCCGCATGACTGCAGGTTTGGCCGCATCGGCGATGGCACTGTCGACAATCATGTTGATAGTTCCCGCCGCGGCATCGACCACCAAAGTTCACCCAGGTGGCCTAGGAAGTTGGACGGTCGGTCCGTCCTTCACCTCCGGCACACGCGGTGATTTCGTGAACGGCCCAGGTACCCCTCCCCTCGGAGTGGGCAGTTTCCACCTGGCCGTCAGAGCTCCAAGCGAGTTCCCGTACGTCGGGACAGACGCCCACAGAGGTTTGCGTTTGGATGCCATCAACGAGCTCAAATACTCGACCTACCAGGCGCAGAGCGGGCCCGCCGCCGCAGTCCTGAAGATCGTTGTCGACACAAATGGAACCGGTGCCGGTTCAAAGACTTTGAAATTCGAACCTGCAGACAACCAGTCCCAACAGGCCCAACAGGCCCTCCTGCCGAACACGTGGCAGACATGGGACGCGCGGAATGGTCAGTGGTGGGAAACAGGTAGCGGACCTCGCTTCACATTGAACAGTTTCCTCGCTGACCACCCCGACACAGTCATCGCTCTCGGTACTTTGCAGGATGGACCAGCTATAAGGCTCGAAGTTGGAAGTACCAGCGCAGTGTCGAACTTCGATGGCAACGTAGACAACTTCACGCTCAACACAAACACCTCAGATTTCGAGTTGTTCGGTAGCACGCTTGACTGCGACGCAAACACAGATGACGTCGCAGCCGTTCAACAGCAGATCAACGTAGCCCCGAACAACTCGACACTGAAGCTCAAGGGCACATGCGATTTCTCAGGAGCACCTGCCCACGGCGGCGACATCTATGAGAGCGCAACCTCCGCGGTGACGATCAACAAAGCGATCACCATCGAGTCCGATGGTCCGCAGCGATCGGCGACCGTGCTCGGTTCCGGTGTGCAGACGGCATTCCACATCGTGCCCGGCACAAGCAACGTGACCATCCGAGGCCTTAACTTCACCAATCTCGGGCGGCCCATATACATCGAGAACTCGTCGAACATAACCATCGGTGGTGGCACAACCATCAACGACCCTAATGGCAACAGGATCATCGGAAACTCCACCATGGATAGCGCCATCCTTGCAGTTGCCAAGGGCAGTGGAACTCTGTCCGATATCAATGTTCTCGGCAACTACATCTCATACAACCCGCCGGGGCTAGCCGATGGCTCCACTCGCGATGTCGTCGCGGTGGACATCCGCAAGATCGGCGGTACCGCCAGCGGCTTCGACATCAGCCGCAACGCAGTTGGAATGTTCTCTTCCGAGTTCCCTTCCATCAACATGAACGGGGTTCGCGTTTATGACCACAGCGCGGGCACGATCACGAACGTCAAAGTGAACAACAACAACCTTGGTCGTCTTGAGGAAGTAGATGGCCTTCCCGCTGGCGACTTTAACGTCGGAGATGTCCACGCAGCAGGACGCGCTGGCATCTTCTTCCGAGGAGTCGATGGATACGAGGTTGTAGGCAATGGTGTCCGCGCTCGACTCAGTCCGACCGCAGTTCCCATGCCTGGTGGAGGTATCGTTTTGGGAGACTCCTCCAACGGTAGCGTCAGCGCCAATGGGATCATCGTTATTACCGATCCCTCAACCGCAAGCGCCGACCTCGGTGCCATCGGCCTCATCGATGACATCGAGAAGTTGTTCGGATACAACTCAACAGGTCCGGCGACCACCAACAACAGGATCACCAACAACATCGTAGGCGCCGCCAACGGTAGCGATCCGGTCCTCGGAGCAGGTCGAGGGATCGTTCTCAACGGAGCATCTTTGACGGTGGCGACGGGTAACACCATTAGGAACACGACTGAAGCAGCGATCAACATCGGCGTTGCGGCGCAGGGCCCGGGCAGCACCGACAGCCCTGGCATCGCAACACTTCAAGGAGCTGTAACGCAAAGCGTAATCTGCACAAACAGCCTCGACGGAGTGAACGATGACCCCACCGAGATCGAGTTCTCTACCGGGTCTGCTAACGCATTCCCCGGAGGTTCCGTAGCCAACTCCGGTTGCGTTCCGGTTCTCAACCTCAGCCCAGGTGTCCTCAACTCAACGGGCTCCGTTACGGCAAGTGGTCGTGGCTGGGCCTTGAAGCCTCTGAGGATCACAGTAAGCAAGGGGACGAGTTCTGTCGTGCGGAACCTAACTGCGGAGGCAGATGGAACGTACACCAGTGCTTTCAACGCAGCGGACCTTTCGTCGATCTCGGACGGAACATTGACGGTGACGGTTCGTGCATCTGACACGCCAAGCGGGATCTTCCGTAACTCGGCCATTAAGGCGTTTACGAAGGACACGACTGCACCAGCTGTTCCTGTCATCGTCAACCCGACGAACGGCGCGACGATTACGGGAGTTACAGGTCAGGTCCAGGTAACTGGAACCGCTGAGCCGGGTTCGAACGTACGGATCTACAACTCCGGCGATTCACTTCTCGGATCAGGCCTAGCAACCGGAGGTAACTTCTCCATCACGATCGCATTCGCCGATGGCGCACATAGCATCTACGCGACAGCGAGCGACGCAGCCGCCAACACGGCAAGTTCGGGATTGCTGAACTTCACCGTGGACACCGCAATACCGACTGCACCTGTTATCACGCCGATGACAGACGTCCAGCCAAAGCTGTTCACGGTTGGCGGAACATCGGACCCAGGGGTCACGGTCAAGTTGTACCGTGGCAGCGTTCTGCTAGGGACGACCCTCTCCACGCCTTCCGGCACCTGGTCAAAGCAGGTTACCGGAGTGGAAGCGACAAACACGGTAACCGCTACAGCGACGAGCTCGTTAGGCAAGGTCAGTGCGATTTCTGACCCGCTAATCGTGCAGGTTGATGCGTTTGCACCGGTTTCAAACTTTGGCGCCAACCCCTTAGTCATCAACAACTACAGGGTGCTGGCACCGGGCGAAGCCATCCGAGGCACAACGACCGACGCTCGTGGCGTTACGGAGATAACGATCAGGTACGTCAATCAGAGCAATGGATCGGTCATCGTCAACACGGTGACGGCTTGTACCCCCTGCACAGGGACCAGCGTCAGTTGGTCTGACGTTCCCGTGCTACCCCCCGGCCAATACACGGCCACGGTAGTCGGCAAGGATGCGGCAGGTAACGTGGGAACCAAGTCCACCTTCATGGTCAAGTCCGCCTAGATCCACAACGCATCTAAACAGATCGGGCCCCCGAGTAGGGGGCCCGATCTGTTTGCGCTTAGAACGCCATCCGTTATTTTCTTCCGGTTACGAGGTGGTAGATCAGGGCGATGAGAGCGATGACGATAAGAAGATGGATCAGGCTACCCCCGATGCCACCGAAGAAACCCAAAGCCCACAAGAGTACGAGTACCGCAATGACTACAAGCATTATTTCAACCCTCCCGGGATCAAGAAACTGGCGGCGAAGCTCGCCAGACCGGCGGGGATAAGATTCACCGATCCCAACGCGACGCCGAACGTCGCCAGGACAAACAGGACAACGGCGATCAACAACAACAACTTCGATGCGTTCATTGCTATCTCCTTTCCTTTGCCAACACTTCATCATGAACCAATGCCAACACGATTGAAACAACCGCTCCCGCCCCAGGGCTCCATCCTGCTATCATCCACCAAACCATACGGGCAAATCATACGGGCCCGATCGGCCCCTTAAATTGGGCTTTCCTTGAAGATCGGAAAGGAGATTCAATGAAGATCATGCTGAAGTTCTTAGCAATCAGCTTTGCTTTCATGCTCATCGCTACGGGGTGCGCGAAAAAGACCGAGAAGCCTCCGGTAGGAAAGGAAAAGATAGAAGCGGCAGCGGTGTCGATAGACGAGTGCGTCACTTCCCCCGACCAGAAGGTGAGCCCAGCCGCGGCTAAGGGAGTGGACTTCAAGACGCAACTGAAGACCGCCGGGAAGCTGACCTTCGGCTCTGACATCGCATTCCCGCCATTCGAATCTGTCAACCCCTCAACCAACGAGGCGGAGGGCTTTGATATCGATCTCGGTAAAGAGATCGCCAAACGCCTTGGCCTCGAGGCTGAGTTCATCAATGCAGGGTTCGACGCTTTGTTCACACAGTCGCTCCCCCAAGGACAATTCGATGTTGCGATCTCTGCGATCACGGTCAAAGCCGAGCGTCAGGGGAGCGTTGACTTCACTGTTCCTTACTTCAAAGCAGATCTGTCGTTGGCTGCTGCTACGAAAGACGGCTTGACCAACATCGAGGACCTGAAGGGTAAATTGATCGGCGCTCAGTCAGGAACCACCGGCGAGGATTGCGCCAAAGTGATAAAAGACCAAGTGGGTGCAACCGAAGTACGGAGCTTCGAAACTGCTCTTCAGGCCTTCGACGACCTTGGTGCTGGTCGGGTGGCGGGAGTGATCAATGACTTGCCTTCAAGCAAGCAGATCCTCAAAGAGCGCCCAGCGTTGGAGATCGTGCAGACCATTGACACCAAAGAGGTCTACGCCATCGCGATCGGAAAGCAGAAACCAGATCTCAGAGTTGCGATCAACAAAGCTATGAAAGAGATCTTTTCCGACGGAACGTTCGCAAACATCTACAAGAAGTGGTTCGCGGTGGAGCCTCCGTTCCCATTGCCGCCTGCGGACTTCCCTAACTAGAACAACGGGGACACCGCCGAGGTCGTGACTTCAGCAGGACCCTACGGCTGGGGAGAGCAGCCTCTTAGCCGGACGGCGGCTTCGGGTCTTGTTCTAGGGATGATCGGAGCGGCTGGGGCGATTCAGCCCTCCTTCGCTGTGCCGGTAGGACTACTAGGAGCCGCCTTGTCGCTAAGGGGTCTCTACGAGTCGGCCACCGGAACAAGGCGCGGTCAGCGTCTGGCGCGCGCGGGTGTAGCGGTTGGAGTTCTGGCCGCGTTGGTCTCTGTCCTTTGGGCGGCCAACAGGCGCGGCGAGATAGATCTTTCGGGGTTGGGTCAGGCCTACTTCCGAAGAGACATCATCGAAGTGATGTGGCCCGCCTTCGTACGGGGGGCCTTTCGAACGATCCAGCTGGCAGCGCTCGCCGGAGTCGCAGGGGTGGCGCTGGGCCTGGTCCTCGCGGTTTTCGTGATCTCTAAAAGCTCATGGGTGAGACTCCCGGCAAAGGCGTACATCGATTTTTTCCGCGGCACTCCTCTGCTGATGCAGCTTCTGGTCATTTCGTTTGGGCTGCCGTTCATCGGGATCCGACTCGATCCTTTCCCCGCTGGAGTGATCGGGCTGACTTTGAACAGTGCGGCCTACGTTGCAGAGATATTCCGC
>JBDSRR010000267.1:0-5597 GCA_039929185.1 Actinomycetota bacterium | reverse complement strand
CCTCTTCGACGCAAGATCCGCCAGATCGTGGTCACCGATGGCACGCTCTCGTGGCGTTGGGACAAGTGATAGTGGATCGTCTGAGCCCCGGCGTCGAAGCCCTGGTCCAACAGCTCCTTTCGCATCGTAACGATCTCGTCCTCGACATCACTCGAAGTTTTATGAGGGATCTTGTTGGCAGCTTTAGATCGGGGCACGATCGCTTCGTAGCCTCCGGTTCGGTAACGCCCAACCAGCTTGGCTACCCAACTCTTCGAAACCCCATGTGCCCGAGCTACCTCCCGGTAGCTCCTGCCTTCCAGCAAAACCGCATCAACCACGTACCGCGCCATATCCATCGCAGACTCCTGTTATAGGTGTCCACGATGCTCCGACACATCAGCCCCAATCTGTGTCCACTATCCTGTGAATTCACACACCCTCAGCTCCACAAACTCCACCTTGTTCCAACGCACCTTGTTCAGACCGCAGCGCTGGGTTCGGAGATTCGAGCCAGGTTGAGCGCTTGTTCGATCGTAAGGGCACTGCCCTCGGCTGAGGCGCGGGCGACGTCGGCGGTCGAGAGCTCAGCCCGCGCCCGATCGACGAATTCGCGGCCCGGCGTCTCATCGGAGTAGACGTTCACGATGCCTTCCTGCCCGGCATACCCTTCAGCCGCAGCAGCGATCGTCACCGCGTTCACTGGGCGGTGCTCGACTGCCTCGCATGCCGCGAGACCGACCATCGAGAGCCCTATCCCGCGGACGCTGGCCACGTCGGTGTATGCCTGGACTGAATCGAGGAAGTGCTGGCGCGCGAGCGACGTGTCTTCGTTCCGCAGACGTGTCCAGGCCAGCTCGGAGAGGACTCGGGCTATTTCGGCTCGGTCGCCGACCGCTTCGAACGCGGCAAGCGACTGCCCGTAAAGATCGAGGGCGCCCGAGAGGTCTTCGCTAGCGGAAGCCAGCTGAGCCAATCCACCCAGCGACAAGCCCATTCCATGCCAGTCGTCGAGTCGCCGCTGGATCTCAGTCGCATGCGAGAGCCGCGCTTGAGCCGTCTCGACGTCGCCCGCGTTGGCGTACAGGAAACCCTCGATAATAGAGGCGATCCCTTCCGCCCACGCGAAGCCCATCGCGCGGCTTCGCTGGATCCCCTCCCCCGTCCATCGGAGACCCGCTTGGACATTGATAAAAAGCTGCCCGAAGCCCAAACAGATCGCGGTGATGCAGCGCTCGCGATCGGTATCCACCGCCGCCGCGGTCCGATACGCGTCCCTCCACTCGTCGTTCGCGCGGTCGAACTGACCGAGCATCGAGGACGCCAACCCCGCCGCGACGAGCGCGCCCACACGGCCCACGGTGGGGAGGTCTCCGGCGGCGACGTCGAGGAACGCCGTCGCGTACTCCCTGGCTGTGAGGTTCTTCCCGCGCATGTGCCAGTATTGCCACAGGTCGCCGCAAAGCTGCATGCCGGATTCGGCGGCCGCGACGTCACCGGCTTGTGCCAGCGCCCGGAACGTGTCGAGGGCTGCCTGGAGGTTGCCCTCCTCCACGATGCCACGCTCGAGCGAGCCGATCTGGTCTGTGCCCTCGATGCCGTCGCGGATCGCGCCGGCCAGCTCCGCATATCGCCGGGCACGTCTTAGGATGATCTCGGCCGCCTCGTCCGTCGCGTTCAGTCGCTCGCGAGCGAACTCAGCGATCGTCTGGAGCATGCCGAACCGCTCCGTTGGCCCGCCCGTCTGCACGAGAGCGTTGTCTACGAGGGCCGCCAGGTCGTCGAGGATCGACCCTCCTGGGTCGGAGCATACGGCTTCGAGGTCGGCGAAGGTGCAGCCTCCCGAGAAGACGGCCATTCGGCGGAATAGGCGCTGCTCCGTCTCGGTCAGGAGGGAGTGGCTCCAGTCGATTGTGGCGCGTAACGTCTGCTGACGCTCAGGCGTATCGCGAGGGCCGGTCGTGAGCACGTCGAGCGGCTTGTCGAGCCGATCGAGCAGCGCGTCGAAGGGCACGATGCGCAGGCGGGCGGCTGCCAGTTCGAGGGCGAGCGGCAGTCCGTCCAGGGCCTGGCATACGGACGCGACGGCAGCCGCGTTCTCGGCCGTCAGCTCGAAGGACCCCTTGGCCGCCCGGGCACGCTCGACGAAAAGCGCGATACCCGGATACGAGAGCAGCGACTTGAGCGAGACATCCGACGCCGGTGGAAGCGGAAGCGGGGCGAGCGGGTACTCGCGCTCGGCGGCGATCCGGAGCGGCGTCCGACTGGTGGTCACGATCCGCAGCTCTCGGCAACTCGCCGCCAGCCGGGCCACGTCGGGCGCAGCCGAAGCGACCTGTTCGAGGTTGTCGAGGAGCACGAGCGCCTTTTTGTTGGCGATGAGGGCGGCAATCCCGTCGCTGAGCGACCGTCCTTCGGCCTCCTTCACGTCGAGTGCCTCGGCGAGGGCAGGCACGAAGTCGGCGGGATCGTCGATATGGGCCATAGAGATGAATGCAACACCGTCCAGGAACTCCGCCGCGAGACGTCGACCGAGCTCGACTACCGTGCGGGTCTTCCCGACACCCCCCGGGCCGGTGATCGTCACGACACGGTGCTGCTCGACCAGCCCGATCAGCGCCGTGAGGTCGTCGTCCCGTCCGAGCAAGGGTGTCACCGGATCCGGTAGGTTGCTGGGCAGGCTGGCGAACCGCCCGCCCTTGCCCTCGAGCGTCCGTGGGTCCGGTACCACGATCCCGTCGGAGGAGGCCGCGTAGATCTCGTAAGGGCGCCCTACGTTCTTGAGCCTGAACCTCCCCAGGTGGGCGAAGTTGACCTCGCCCTGGTTCTTGATCTGGTCGTGGACCGTGTCCGACAACATGACGCTTCCAGGCACGGAGAACGACTCGATCCGCGACGCGATGTTCACCGCGTCGCCGACGAGCCCGGTGGACTCGACGATCACCTCGCCAAGATGGATGCCGATCCGAACGGGAACGTCCTGAACGGTGAGTTCCTGTTGGATCCGGATGGCGCTCAGCACCGCATCGATCGCGTTCGGGAACATGCTCAGGCTGCCGTCCCCCAGACGCTGGACGATCGTCCCGCCACCCGCATCGTGGTGGGTCTCGATCGCGCTGGTGTACCGGGCCCGTTTGTCGAGCGCCAGCCGCTCATCCACTTGCATCATCGCGGTGTACCCGACGATGTCGGTGAACATCACGGCGACGAGCCGCCGATCGGGTCGCCCGGTCACGCGCGACCTACAGATCCAGTTGAAGGGGGCGTGAAGAGCGTCACACGGCCAGCCTAGCAGGCACAAGTTCCCGAAGTGCCGTGATCAGGTTCGAATATTGACCCCTCAGCTCCACTTTTTGTAATCGGCGGTTATGCGGGTTCGTCTCAGCGGGCATGGCTAGCGTTTATATCTGCTGACGAGGTACTCCTCAACCCAGGTCTTGGTGCTCCTCCACTGGCCGTCTGTTCCCTTTTGTGCTTTGAGACGGCCTCGGATCGCTGCGATGCGCAGAGCTTCAGAATTCGCCTTGTCGGAGGCCAAGGCAGTCAATGGCACCAGTCGTGCAGGACCAGCATTAGCGGGAACGATGAAGCGGTAGAGATTGTCTAGAACGGCTCGCGCGATGATTTCTCCAAGTAAGCCCTCGTCCCCGGTATCTGCGCGCGATAGGGCCGCGAGATATCTGCTTCGGTCGCGCTTATAGATGATCGCGGGTGGATACCCGAGCCTGACCAGCAAAAGATTGGCGAGTAGTCGACCAACCCTTCCGTTCCCATCCAAGAACGGATGGATCCGTTCAAAGCGGGCGTGCACGTGCGCGATCGCTTCGGCGATGGGCTGAATTGGTTTTCTAAGCTTTTGAACTTCCCTCAGCCAGTCGTGTAGGTCAGCGGGAATCTCGGGCCAAGGCGGCGGCGTCATACCCCCCGTGAAGGGTGCGATATCGTGGCGCCGAAAGCTGCCTGGCCCCTCTTTCGGTGTCGCGTCGGGATGGGGCTCAACGTGCCAGACTGGCTGCATCGCCATCCGATGGACATGACGAACCTCTGTGATCGCGAGGAGCGATCCATCCGTCCACTCTTGCGGTTCCAGGGCCTGTTCATAAACCCACTTGGCAGCGTCGGCGTAACCCCTCACTTCCATGTACTCGCGAAGGTCCTTGTTCCCGACGGCCTTTCCTTGGGCGAGGAGAGTCTCCACCTGCTTGAGGACGAGCGTGTTGCCTTCGATCGCGGTCGAGTTATGGGCCTCGTGGTACCAGATGTCCTGCCAGATATCACCCGCTTCTACTGGTGAGGGGAGTCCCCCCAATCTCTCGCGCATTTCTGCCACAGCACTATCTAGGCGTCCGTGGAGGCTCACCCTGGAGAGCCGGCCGGGCTTTGCAGAAGATGTTCGGGACATAACTAAACGAATTGTACCGTACAAACTATAAAGTGTCCGGGTTGGAGAAATCTAATTGTACCGAACATTATTACCACAAGCCGAGCCGTCGAGCACCGACCACTCTTGGAGAAACCCGATTCGATTTCCAGCCCTTCCGTGCGACAATGCCTGCCCAAGAGTATTGGCGGCTCATGGTGGATGAGGGCCGTTATCAAGACGCAACGCGCGGATAACTAGAGGTCTTCACGCGATATCCTTCGCAGCAACTCAAGGAGGCAGCAGTTGATCTTTTTCGGCGGGGCTTTCGGTTTATTGCTCCTAGCTCTTTGGATCTACTGCATCTTCGATGTCATTTCGACGGATGAGGTTCTGATTCAGAATCTGCCGAAGATGGTCTGGCTGATACTGGTAATCATCCTTCCCAGCATTGGTTCGATTGTTTGGCTCGTGATCGGTCGGCCTTACGGACAAGGATTTCGCCCCGGTGGTGCCGCTCCCCCACGACGCCCCATGTCAACACACGAGCATCGAGCGATAGGGCCAGAAGACTCACCCAGATACATCGCCGAGATCGAGTCCGCTCAGGCAAAGCGTCTCAAGAAGTGGGAAGACGACCTAGCAAAAAGAGAACAAGAGCTTCGCCGCCAACAGGAAACCGGCAACGACCAAAACGACCAATGAGCGGAACCTACCCGCCTTCCGAAGAATTTCAACGCAACGCAGTTATTGCCTCCGAAGAGATCTACACGACTGCCGAGGCTGACCTGGAGGGGTTCTGGGCAGCGCAAGCCGACACGCATGTCACATGGTTCAAGAAATGGGACACCGTCCTTGAGTGGACACCTCCCTTTGCTAAGTGGTTCACCGGCGGAGAACTGAACATTTCTTACAACTGCCTCGACCGCCACGTCGAAGCAGGTTTTGGTGACAAGGTAGCGTTCTTTTGGGAAGGCGAACCCGGTGACTCGCGCGAGGTCACCTACCAAGATCTTCTCGACGAAACTTCAAGGATCGCCAATGCACTGCGGCAATTGGGGGTGAAGAAGGGCGACCGAGTGGCGATCTATCTTCCGATGGTTCCCGAGCTTCCGGCGACGATGCTTGCCTGCGCACGGATCGGCGCTCCGCACACCGTAGTATTTGCCGGTTTCTCGGCAGACTCGTTGTCGGGCCGGATCAACGATGCCGAAGCCAAGGTTCTGGTCACCGCCGATGGAGGGTGGCGACGCGGTCA
>JBDSRR010000266.1:0-7512 GCA_039929185.1 Actinomycetota bacterium | reverse complement strand
CCGGCTCGTCGGATGCGCGTCGCCATAGCTCCGCCCATGCGACCAAGCCCAACCATGCCGATCTTCAAATAGTCATCCCGGTCACCATTATGACGGTGACTACTGTGCGAAATAGTCAAGACGGGCCATTTAGCCATCGACAGTGGGAGCCGAACCTTAAATTAGTCAATGCGATAGGCCCGAAAGCCGGACAGGAGTCAGGAAAATGAAGCTGAGAAAATTCGTTGCATCAGGGCTTGTAGCAGGAACGATAATCGCTACCGCACCTTCGGCCTTTGGTGTCGACCCAACGGACATAATCGTGACTGCCGGCTCACTTGCAATCACCACAGCACCGACGGTCGCCAACTTCGCCGGGATCACCCTGAGCGGAGTCGCACAGACGACAACCGCAGCGATGGACTCCTTTCAAATCAACGATGCTCGTGGCTCTGGGGCTGGTTGGAACGTCACGGTTCAAGGGACACAGATGAGCGAACACAACGGAACGATCTACGTGGTCTCAGGCAAGACTTTGGCAACGAGCTCGCTGACATTGGCCGCCCTCACCGTTGCTGCTAACGGAACATCCTCTACGAGTCCAACCATCGTTGCGGGGCCGTACACCGTTGATGCAGGCAGCGCCGTCAAGATCACCACCGCAGCAACAAATGCGGGCATGGGCAAATACGACTACAGCGCCGGTACTTTCACGCTGAGTGTTCCGTCGAGCGCCTTTGCCAAGACCTACCGCAGTGATGTCACGGTCTCGCTGGTATCTGGGCCCTAGAACCTCCAACAGTTGGGGTCCAGCGATTAGGCTGACCCTCATGAAGAATGGCGTGTGTATCGCCCTTGCACTTAGCTCGCTGACTACATGGACGATTACCTGGGCATCTGGACAAACTCTAACCATCTCCAATGTCACGGTTGCAGATTTTGCAACCGTGACATTGGATGGAACAGCAAAATCAACAACGGCGACGATCGACGGCTTTACAGTAAACGACACCCGCCTGATCAACGACGGATGGAACGTCACCGTTCAAGCAACTCAATTCGCAGAGCACAACGGGACTATCTACATTCCAGCAGGCAAGACGCTTCCGACAGGAAGCCTGCAGATGGCGCAGCCGACCGTCGCGGCCAACGGGACTTTGTCTCCGCCCCCTATCATCACCACAGGTCCGTACACGATCGACGGGTCATCGGTGAAGATCGCAAGCGCGATCGCAACCACGGGGGTGGGGCGTTATGACTTTACTCAGGGCGGCGCCCTGACCTTGGCGATTCCGGCCAGCGCCTTCGCGCTTCGGTACCGAAGTGACCTGACAATTTCCGTTGGAGCGGGACCGTGAAACGCATCAGCGCGGTCGTTCTTTGTCTCCTGATCTTTACGCCTGTGCCTTCTTGGGCGCAGGAAAAGGATCCGAACTATGTAACCGAACCCGCGGTCGGTTCATCGACGGCCCCCCAAGGCGGTTACTTCGTGATCGAGACAACACCCGGTTCGAAAGTCACTCAAAACGTTGCATTGCGAAACGATGATGCCAAGCCCCTTACGTTGGAACTCGCTGGTGTTGATGCGATCACGGGACATCTCGGCGGCGCGTCCTACAACTTGTCAACGGAGCCTCGAAAAGTCGTCGGCGCCTGGATAACGTTCGGCCGCCCGAGTGTCACGCTCGCCCCTGGCGAATCCGCGCTTGCTCCTTTTGATGTAAACGTCCCAGCCGATGCAACTCCTGGGGAACACCTTGGGGGCATTTCTATCTCACTGGTAGGCAACTCCGCTTCCCCAACGCCAGGAAAAAGTACTGGGACCGGTGCGAGCATCGCATTGAAGACTCGAAGGATCATCGCGGTGCAAGTGAATACCCCGGGGGATGCGACCCCAAAACTAACGATAACCGGCGTTCAGCCCGCAGCCCGCCCGGATGGGCTCTATCTCGAAGTCTCAATCACGCATGAGGGCAGGGGGCTCACCAAGGGCAAGGGTTCCATCGAAGTGTCGGGTGGCTTCCAAAAGTCCTTCGACCTTGATACGTTCGTACCCGCAACATCGATTCGATATCCGATCAAGTGGCGAACCGACGCTCCATCGGGGAAATTCACCGTTCACGTCGAGATCACCTACGACACACGCGTTGCAGTTTGGGATGGGACCTTTTCCGTAGGAGAGGAAGTCAAAAAGCAACTCAAAGATCGTCAACCCCCACCCCCCAAACCTCCAACCCCGGTGTGGATCCCCGCGGTCGGTGGTGGCCTTGCCGGTTTGATGATCCCTCTCGTCATTTGGCTTGCCATAGCACGGGGCCGACGCAAGAGGCGCTCAGTTAGCTGATAAACGGAACCCAGACACGCTCGCGCAGACTCGTTAGCTCGTTCGTAAGCAGTCCCGCGGTCGAGTACGTGACGAGGTTCTGCTTCACGACGACAGAGCGCCTGATCTGGGGGCCGATGCCTTCTGGGAAGCTGAGCTCACCATCACCAGACGACGATGTCCCGACCTTACCTACATGCGTTATCTCGGTGGCCTCAGAGAACCCCTTAACTTCGTCGACCTGGAGCGCCATGGCGCCGGAGAAGCCGGGCCCGTTTTCGTTGTAGCTGTTAACGGGAACGACTAGCAGTCCCGTCTTGGGCCAGTACAAGAACGCGTGGTGGTCGAACTGCGCCTCACTGGAGCCGAACCCTTTCCCTAGCGTTTTCTGATGCAACCTTGCTGGCTTTGCGGGATCGGAGACATCGAAAAGGGATACCTGCAGGCCTTTGACCCTGCCTTGTTCGTCGCCGTCTTGCCCGATACCCAACAAAAGGTGGTCGCCCACGGGGTGCAGGTAGTTCGAGAAGCCAGGGATCTTCAACTCACCACGGATCGCGGGATGAGCAGGGTCCCGCAAGTCGATAACGTACAAGGGATCCGTTTGCCTAAACGTGACGACGTATCCGGCGTCGCCGATGAATCGCACCGCGTAGATCTGTTCGCCCTTGCCCAGGTTGCCGACCGATCCGACGGCAACCAGCTTGTCGCCTTTGTCCTGCATCACGGTAACGAAGCTCTCGGACTGAGAGCCCTCAGAGAATTGTTGGCGAGTCGTAGCGATTCGCAAGTAGCCGTCCTTTTCGGACATCGAGAACTGGTTCAACGCCGTTCCCTCGACCTCGCCGCTTGAACGATAGACAGCAGCGCCCGGTTGCGAGATTGAGAACTTGTGGATCTGTGTGGCGATGCGGAAGTCCTCTGGACGTATCGCTTTGACGCCCGGGGGCAACGACGGCACACGCTCGCCCCGTGGAACGATAACGATGTTTTCGGTCGATAGCTGCGTGGTCACGTAAAGGTTCTCGGTACTGGAATACACGATCTCGCCAGCACCCACTATCGACACAGAGTTCTTCGGTGAGGGGTTCGCTGGGTCAAGGGTTACCACTGAGAGCATCGACAGACCAGAAAATTCTGAGGGGCGCTTCACTTGTTCCCAGGAGTGAATCTTGCCTTCGACTGCGACCCCGGAGGTGACCACCTTGAAATCAGGCACCCACTCCTCGGGCTTGGCTTCCTCAATGATCTTCTTGTTCTCCTCGACAGTCTTCGAGACATCTTCCGGTGTCGGATTTTCGAACTCGGGAAGCGGAAGGTCTTGTGCCGGGGCCGGGACAGGAAGAGGAAGAGGAGGTTGCTCTACCCCAGGAGTCTTAAGGTCGGGGCCGGGGGTAGACCGCAGGATCAGGCGGACAGCTCCGTTGCTCATGCGCGCTCCGATGAGAGATCCCTCGAGGGTCGTCTCCGAAGTGATCTTTGGCTTGGCCGGGTCCTCGATCGAAATAACCGTCACCTTCGTCTCGGCCTTTGACGAGTACGTCTGGGAGATGTGGATGACGCGGTTTGCTGCAAGGAACATCTGTCCGTCTTCAACCGGGCCCCCGATAGGCGAGAGGGAAATGCCTCCTGAGGCGACTCGGTCTTCGTATGCGGGTGTTGGGCGCTGACCCGGAAAAGGTAGTGATCCCTTCAACACGGGCTTGTCACCCGTGACGTCCAACACCCACAATTTGCCGGACGCGAGGGCGACCAGGATCGTGCCATCGGTCTTAATGAGATCAGGCTCGTCGACTCCCATCTCCTGAACGTTGGTGGTGGAGAATTCGTCATTTGCAGGGCCCGATGCTGGGCCAGATTCGGGGGCTGACAAAGCCACCTCTCTCCCCACGCTTGAGTCGCTCTGCAGGCTTTGGCCTCTCCCTAGACCCAATAGACCATTCACAACCCTCTTGGCCGAGGACTCACCAAGACGTGGGCCGCCACGAGAGTATTCCTGGGCATAAGTGAAACCCGCAATGACAGCTCTCGAACTCATGTACTCGCGGAACTCATCGGCGGAACTGAATGCCACAAGTGATGCGTCGCCATCGAACCGGAAACGATCTTTGGACGCTATGAAGGTCGTGGATGCGATTATCGCCATTGCAACCACTGCGGAAACTGCCGCGTAGAAGACTCCTCGCATACGCCTACCTTGTCCGACGATAGTGGTGGTGATTCTCCAACCCATCTCTACAGGAAGCGGGCGTGGAAGATCCAAGTCGTCGAGCAACGTAAATCCATCAGCGGAAGGAGCAGGCTTCGATATCCGCTCGACGATGCGCGACTTCACGTCGTCGGGAACGTCCCTGGGTTCATCGACTCCGGACCAAAGGTCCTTGCTGTCACTCATGGGCTGCCTCCAAGGTCCGCTTCAGTCCAGCGCGTGCCCGTTGAAGCAGCGACTGCGTCTGTACTTCCGTGCGTCCGAGTTCGGTGGCGACTTCGGAGACTGCCATGCCGTCCATGTATCTCATCACCAAAGCCTGGCGGTGAAGGATGGGCAAGGCACCCAACGCTCGGATCACCTCGTCGCGGTCAGCGACAACATCTTCACTCGATTCTGTTTGTTCTTCCTCACCCGAGGCAAGCCGAAGATGCGACTCCGTAGCCAGGCGTTTTCTCTCTGATTCAAAGTGGCGCGCGATCTGGCGACGCGCTATCGCACACATCCATGTGGAGAGAGATGAATCTCCGCGGAATGTTGCGGCCGAACGGATCGACTCAAGGTAGGTCGACTGAAGCACGTCTTCACACGAGTCGGAGTGGCCACCCAATCGGGCATAGATGAAGCCGTAGATAACCGCGCCGGTCTCTTCAACCAAGGCAGATGCTGCCGAACGATCACCTTTGGCCGCCTCGGCCAGCAGTGTTGGGGGCAATTGCTTCACTGAGATTTGTTCCATGCCTCCTTAGTGGCGCGATTTCGCTGGATTCAACCGCCTAGAGGGTTTTTAATTTCTGGATCGATGCCGTAAGCCTTGATCGCCGCGGACACACGCTCGGGTTTGACCTGCCCTGACTGTGCAAGCGCTCCTAACGCCGCGACGACGATATGTTCCGCATCAACCTCGAAGTACCGACGAAGGTCCTCACGCGTATCGCTGCGACCGAAGCCGTCTGTTCCTAACGATACGAATTGGCCGGGCAGCCAGCGAGCGACCTGATCGGGGACCGCTTTGATCCAGTCCCCCGCGGCGATCACCGGGCCCTCCGCGCCGTTCAACACCCGCAACAGGTACGGCGTTCTTGGGGTCTCTTCCGGATGCAAACGATTCCAACGCTCAACTTCGAGTGCGTCCTCGCGCAAAGCCTTATAACTCGTGGCGCTCCACACATCGGCTGCAACATCGTGATCCTTGGAAAGCATCTGCTGAGCGCGCAGAACCTCGGTGCCCAAGACCGAGCCACTTCCGAATAGCTGAACGCGATGCTTGCCGGAAGTAGCCTCGCGGAACTTATACAGACCTTGCAGGATCCCTTCGTCACAATCCACTGGTTTGGCAGGCATCACATAGTTCTCGTTGTACAAAGTCAAGTAATAGAAGATGTCCTCGCCGTCGGCGATCATCCTGCGAAGCCCCTCTCTTACGATCGTTGCGGTCTCATAAGCAAAGGCAGGGTCGTAGGCCTGGCAATTAGGAACCGTCGAAGCAACCAACAGCGAGTGACCATCGGCATGCTGCAGCCCTTCGCCGTTCAATGTCGTTCGCCCCGCGGTGCAGCCGAGAAGAAATCCCCTGCCGCGAGCGTCGCCGAAAGCCCAGATGAGGTCGCCGACACGCTGAAAGCCGAACATCGAATAGAACATGAAGAACGGAACCATGGTTTCGCCATGCGTGGCATAGGCAGTTCCCGCTGCCGTGAAAGAGGCCATGCTGCCAGCCTCGGTGATTCCCTCTTCGAGTATCTGCCCGTCGCGCGCTTCACGATAAGAAAGCAACATGCTGTGATCGACAGGTTCGTACAACTGTCCAAACGGGGCATATATCTTGACCTGATTGAACAGAGCCTCCATCCCGAACGTTCGACCTTCATCGGGGATGATCGGAACCACTCGTTCTCCGAACTCCTTGTCCTTCAGCAGATCGCGAAGCAATGAAACGAAAGCCATCGTGGTTGACACTTCACGCTTTTTTTCTTCGGTGCCAGCATCGAACGCTTGATAAACGCCGTCACCAGGCAGGACGAGCGCCTTCGGCTTGCTGCGCCGTTCGGGAAGGAATCCGCCAAGTCGCTTCCGACGATCGAGAAGATACTGAACTTCGTCGGAATCAACTCCCGGGTGAACGAATGGCAATTCCTCGCCGCTGATCTTGCCGGGTGATATCTCGATGTTCAAACGCTCTGCTAGTCGTTTGAACTCTTCTTCGTTCATCTTCTTGATCTGATGAGTGGCGTTGCGAGCCTCGACCTCAGGACCCAAAGCCCATCCCTTAACGGTCTTCGCCAAGATCACGGTCGGTTTCTGCTTCAATTCCGTAGAAGTCTGGTAAGCGGCGTAAACCTTGCGGTAATCGTGGCCGCCTCGTTTCAGATGCCAAAGATCATCGTCAGACAGATGCGACACCATCGCTTTCAAACGAGGGTCTGGCCCGAAGAAGTTCTGACGGATGTATTGACCCGACTCGACCGAATATCGCTGAAACTCGCCATCCAACTTGCTGTTCATCTGATTGACAAGAACACCCTTATCGTCGCGAGCTAACAGTTCATCCCACTCGCGTCCCCAAACAACCTTGATGACATGCCAACCTGCTCCTCGAAAAAGCGATTCGAGTTGCTGGATTATCTTGCCGTTGCCGCGCACTGGTCCATCGAGTCGCTGAAGGTTGCAGTTGATCACAAACGTTAGGTTGTCGAGCCCTTCAGCGGCGGCAAGATGCAAGGCGCCAACACTTTCAGGCTCGTCCATCTCGCCATCGCCGAGAAACGCCCATACCCGCTGTTCAGATGTGTCCTTGATGCCCCGGTGGTCGAGGTACCGGTTAAAGCGGGCCTGATAGATGGCATTCAACGCAGCCAAACCCATCGACACAGTTGGGAACTCCCAGAAGTCAGGCATAAGACGCGGATGGGGATACGAAGAAAGTCCACCATCCCAAGTTGCCTCACGCCGGAAATGATCGAGTTGCTGTTCGTTGATGCGACCTTCCAAGAAGGCCCGA
>JBDSRR010000265.1:0-7949 GCA_039929185.1 Actinomycetota bacterium | reverse complement strand
GCACGTCAGTCAGGCGTCCATCTTTGGCACGGATCGTGAGCGGATAGTCCGCCACGTCTCCTTTCTCGAAAACCTCCTTGTAGCTTTCGCGTGCCTTCTCGGGTTCGGTGAAATAATCGAAGAAGTCGGTCCCCACCAGGCCCTGTCGATCGACCCCGGTGACCCTGATCGTGGCTTCGTTGATGTCGGTGATCTTGCCCTCGGGACTGATGATGACGAGAGGGTCGAAACTGGCCTCGATCAGACTTCGAGCGTACTGGGATGCTTGTCTCTGCTCGGTCACGTCGCGGGAAATCGATGACACGCCGATGAGATTGCCCGATGGATCGAGGATCGGAGAAACTGTTAGTGAGACCGAAATGGCTGTTCCGTCTTTGCGCACCCTAAGCGTCTCGTAATGCTCCACTCTGCCGCCACCTCGGATCTGCTGCAGGGTTCCATCTACCGCGTTGGGCTGGGTCGCGTGGGCGAGTATCCACCTGGGTTTGCCGATGATTTCATCAGCCGAGTAGCCGTAGATGACTTCCGCCCCGTGGTTCCAGCTTGTGATGATGCCGTCGAGGGTCATGGCGATGACTCCGTCGTCGGAGGAGTCCACGATCGAGGCCAACAGGGAGATCCGCGCCTCCTCAGTTTGACGGCTCCCTAGCGCTTCTCCTGGCCCCGCTTTCTTGTCGACACGTGCTGGCATGGTGGTGCCTCCCTTGCCTGATTGCAACCCTGATTAGAACATGGTGCCGCGTCTGATAATCGGTCGGCCCAAGGGTAAGGATAGCCGACCCGAGAGCGTGCACGACATTATCCGAGGGTGCGTACGACAGCTTCGAGGTTCGCGTTCCAAACATCGTCTGGCGTTGGCGGAAGGACCTCGTCCCAGACGGCGGCGAAACTGCCGAGCAACTGTGGGACACGGGTCGGTCTCGCTATGAACCACCAATGTAGGTGCTCACTTCCGTCGCCCCACCGGCATACGTGAACGCGGCCTATCTCTCCAACGGAACGAACCGCCGCCTCAACTCGGGCAAGCATGAGTCCCATGTCTTGGGCTAGGGAGTCAGGCAGATCGCCGGGGTCGGCGTGATGCTCGCGCGGATGCAGCAACACGACTACCGGCAGTCCAGTTGGTTTGGGTGGTGCCGACAAGCGCCAGTTTTTGTTGGTCCATATGTACTTTTCGTCGGGAGCAGTGCAGGAGAAGCAATCCACTCCATCGATGCCTTGTCGGGGTGGGTCCTGCACCGTAGGCGGCGCCAGTTTGCGAGGACGCATCTCGCCGTCGAAGGGGAACGTCTTCCAATCTTGGACGGGAGGCATCCGAAGTGCCTCGGAGACTCGCGCATGAAACTGCTCGGGGGTTTCTGGCATGCGCACATGCTAATCGCTATGCACCCGATCCCGAGGATTAAATCACTTTACCCCTTGCAAAACGTATTAATTGTGTTAATCTGCGAACTTCACCAACTAAGGAGGTTCGGAAATGGGATATGCCAAGGGCGTTCTGATCGAAGCAGACGAACTCGAAACGAAACTCGGTGATCCAAAGATCCAAGTGATCGAAGTCGACGAAGATACAACCTTGTTCGACAAGGGTCACATCCCAGGAGCGATCGCGTGGGACTGGTCTTCCGATCTGCACGACCCGTTGCGACGCGAATTCATAGGTGAGCAAGCTCTTGGGAATCTCCTGGAACGCTCTGGGGTTGGTAATGACACCACAGTCGTGCTTTATGCAGGAAACAACAACTGGTTCGCCGCCTACGCCTATTGGCTTCTCAAATATCGCGGCTTAGAGAATGTGAAACTTCTGAACGGCGGTCGCAAGAAGTGGGAACTCGATTCACGTTTGTTGACTCAGGACCAAGCAAGCCCGGCGCCGGTGTCGGTGTCGGGGCGCGTGCAGTTGAAGGGGGAGCAGCCCCAATTGCGGGCCCTTCGGGACGAGGTACTCGCGGCAGTGGACAAGCGCGACATCTCGCTGGTTGATGTCCGATCCCCGGAAGAATTTCGAGGCGAACTGCTGGCACCACCACACCTACCCCAGGAACAGGCGCAAGTTCCCGGCCACATCCCGGGTGCCGTTAACATCCCGTGGAGCAAGGCAGCGAACGAGGATGGGACGTTTAAGAGTCGAGCCGAATTGGAATCTCTGTACCAACAAGCGGGGATAGTGGCCTCACAAGAAACGATCGCCTATTGCCGGATCGGAGAGCGGTCTTCGCACACTTGGTTCGTCCTTCATGAATTGCTCGGCCACGAAAGTGTCAAGAACTACGACGGTTCGTGGACGGAATACGGATCATTGGTAAACGTGCCAGTGGAACGCTGAATCCGGATCCGTTGGGGCTATCTATCCCTCTCGTGCCAACGGAGTTTGTGCACGCTGAAGAAGGCACCCGGAATCGTGGCTTGCCAGCAGTCGTCCATTGAAAAAGTGATGTTGCCGGTGCTGCCAATGGTTTTAGCCATCACGGTTCCTACGAACTGGCTAGAACCTGCCCCAGAGAACTCGCCTTCAGGAACAAACGCGGCACCCCACCAATATTCGTTGTTTTCCCATCGCAGATCGCCACCACGTATGACTATCAGACCGAAGCTTCCATCGCATGGGTTGGGTGGGATGCTTTGCGGACCCCAGCCGGTCTTTACGGAAACAGCACCGGTGCCCGTCACGTCCACATACAGAACGAAGAACTTGATGCCCTTGCTTTTTACTGGAGCAAGGTCTGGGCTTTGGATGACTAATGTCGAGTTTGCAGCATGGGTGAAGTAGGTGCCACTTGAAATGGCCGACTGCTTTAGGGCTTCGTAGACCTCTTCTGTCAGTCCGTCTGAATCGGTGGGAAGCATCGAGGAATCGAACTTGGAGGAGAACGGCGAGTAGGCGGGTGCAGGTACGGGGGAGCAGGGCCATGGCACCGGATAGAGCCCGCCCTTGCTGTCTCGATCGTATGGGAACTCGCAGTTTGCGTACGGTGGATGGATCGGTCCGTTACTTTCGCCCTTCTTGCCATTGCCGCGGTAGATGACGCCCACAGCGTGGGCAGCCGTTGGGCCTCCATTGAATTGGTCTATGCCCTGGAACGTGATTTTGCTGCGCCAATAGATGTCGCCGCCGGTGTAGACGCTCATATTCTTGATCTGTCCGGTCCCGCCTGCCTGAATCGAATCTTCGGCATATAGCCCATACGGCAGGTCGCGAGCTTGCACTTCAATATCTTGTTCGACTTGTCGGGTTCCTTGACGGACCGCCGCGTTGCGGCTCTCGGTCCCCATCACGACGATCTTGTATAGGCCTTGCGGCTTGTCTGGCATATCCACTGGGTCCATCGCAATTATGTAAGCGCTATATCCACCCGTGCCAAGCTGGCCTTGGAACTGGTCGGCGCCGGATGGTGGCAGCTTGGGGTCGGTTGGGTTCATCCATCGACCGAAACCGTCGGCGCTCTTGTCTGGCACTAGTGCGGAAAGTCCGGTGGTGAAGGGTCCAACCTGGCGGATCTGTTGGAGGCCATGCTGAACGCCTGCTTCTGCGATACCCAAAGCCGACGAGGCACGATTGACGCTGACTGAACTCTTTAGTTCTCTAACCGATATGGCGGCCAGCACGCCACCGAACAACGCGATTATCGCTACTGTGAAGAGCGCCACCAATAGAGCAACGCCTGTGTCATCGCGTCGATATTTCTTGGCTATTTTCACGAAGATGAATTCCTTAACTCAACGCCGGTGCGGTACGTGTATTTCCTGTTCCCCGCCCCAACTTCCATCTTGATCGCTATCGAGGTGACGTGGGTCAACTCTACGTCTAGTACGCCATTTTTGTTTCCGAATCCGAGACGGCCGAAATCGGCCGCTCCGTCGATCTCTTGCCAAGTGATCACCCCGTCTGACACGCAGGTGGGGGGGATGGTTCCGCAATCGAGATAGGGGTCGCTGCCGAAATACGAAAAAGTGAACGACGTAGCCTCTTCGATGATGGGTTCGGGCGGCGGCAAAAGCTGATTCCACCCCGACACGAGAAGTATGTCGCGCTCTGCGTCGTATTCGTAACGCACCTTTTCCTTGTCGGAATTAAGGCCAGGGACGTAGTTGTACCCGGTGCTGGTGCTGGTGGTGTAACTGCCGCTGGCATCGAAGTCGGCTTGAAACTCGATCCAACGCGATCCGTCTGGTGAGCTCACCTTAACAACGGCGTCAGCCTCGCGTAGTTCCCTGGAAAGGCGTTCGAGAACAAGGCGCGACGCTTGGTTGAGTTCGAGCGTCTTACGCCCCTTGCGGAAAGCATCGTGGCTGGAAAACAGGAACCCGTAGAAGGCCGTTGTGATAAGTGCGATGAGACCAACGGTGACGATGATCTCAACCAGCGAGATCCCTTTGTCGTCGAGGCGGCGAAGGTTCATCGGTTGTCCACCGCTTGCACATTGAGGGAACCAAGTCTGATCAAAAAGCCGCTGTTTTCGAGCAGGGGGGTTAAGTTTGTGGGTGTAGTTGCGATCCGAATGATGCCGTCGATGACGGCATCAGCAGATGAAGATGGAAGATTGGTGGGTGACACCGTGGTTACGCCGGCTGCCAGCGCGCTCCATGAAGCTATGTAGTCCGAAAGTAACAACGTCTTGGAGGGATTGATCGGACTTTGCCCCAGGGGGATAGTCGCTGGATCGGGCAGAGCGTTGGCGCCGCCGTTTGTTATGGCGACGGTCACTTGAGACCAACCGTCGGCGGGGTCGAGCCTCCAATACTTTACGGTACCGGTGAATGACGTTGAAGCTGAGGCAGGGGCGAGGTCCCCAGCCGTGGCCGCGGCGGATATGTTCGTCAAACTGATTGCGATCAAATATCCGTCCGAGGACTGCGGGAGGAGCAGGCTTACAGGGATGAGTCTCACTTCGGCCATCTTCCCGGTCGCGTTGCAGGTGACTCCAGTGCTTGAATGCGTGCATGAAGTCACGAGTTCGGCTGGTCTTGTCTGCCCGTTGACCTTGGCTGCCACGACATAGGGTTTGGTGCTATCGAAGACCCTGTCGTCGGAACCAACCTGATTGGTTGCGGTGAGGCCGTTGACTCCTCCGTCCTCAGAGTCTGGGCCATTGTGACGAAGCTTCACCGTTCCCCCTGCCGTTGGCAGGCTCGAGGTCACTCGGGCGAACATGTTTTCAAGCAGGCTGGGGCCGAGAGTCGCCGCCACTAGCGATCCAAGATCTTGGTTGGGGTGCACGAGCGCAGCCCCAATGCTCGTCTGGGAACTTACAGTTGCGTCGGGGGGAGCGGATAGTCCAGCAGTCGCTCCGACGATCTCGGTCACTGCTCCATCTTCTTTCGTGATTTTGGCGGACGCGGCCTGGACGTCGCTGCGAGCCGCTGAAACGTTACCTACGTGCAGTGAGGAAGTCGATTTTCCGGCTTCCACCAACAGGGTGGACCTGTCGGAGAAGGCTGTATCTATGCGAATCACGGTCCCTGACGCCGAACCTTGAGCTTGTAATTGCGCAACGCCTGATTCACCGAGCACCGATTTCATGGCGAAGATCGCCTTCTGCGAGACGTTAAGGACCGTGACGTCAACCGCGATTAGCCTTGAAGGCGGACTGTCGGTAGCAGAGTTCCACTGATAGTTCGAAGGCGGAGGAATCGTTTCAAGGCTTTGATTAACGAACCTGGTAACGATCTCTAACTTATTAGCGAATGCCCCCGTAGTAACGAAGGCAACGGTTCGGTATGAGTGCGTTACCGAGTCGTAGCCGGGCCCCAGGTCGGGGAAGTAGTAGTCGAGCAGGTCAGCTTTGCGGCCAAGACTGTCGTAGGAGACGTAAAAAGGCAGTCGACGCATCTCTTCAAGACGCTCGCGGGCCAAAGAAGTGGCCGCGGTTCTTTCGCGCCCCAGACGTACAACACGCAGTCCGGAAAGAAGGACGGTCAACACTGCTATCGCTGCGATGGCGAAGATAGAGATCGCAACTACGACCTCGATCGCGGTGAATCCGTGATCTTGCCCGGCCTTTCTGGTCATGGAAGCTAAGACATCCGAACTCGGGACGTGAGTTCGCTAACCGTTATCGAGCGCTGGCGTCCAAGGTCACGGCTGCGCAGGACCAAACTTCCGCCAGACGAAATACCCCGTGGCAGAAAGAACAGTTCCGGTCCAGGGGCACCTACCTCGAAAAACTCTGCCGTCACCAAGTCAACTCCCTCTTTGAGAAGTCGCGTTTCTACAACCTCGTAGTCGCCCACGCCAGGCCCCTTATATCTTGAAACTTGATACGACTCGCCGGTTGTGTTGAAGTTGATCTTGTAGGCTCGAACCTCAGACTGGGCCCTAACCTGCGCGTCGCTGATGTCCATCAGCACTTCTGCCGCCGCCCCCGAAAATGACTGAACTCTCCAAAAATGTGAGATAGCGGTCGCTGCGAGCGTCATAACCACGGCGAAGATCGAAATGGCTACAAGCATTTCCACGAGCCCATAGCCGGATTCTTCCCAGCGTCGATAATTCAAATCAGTCCCACCCCTTGCTCCTGCGCGGTTCCCTTCGCGAATAACCTGACGGACTACCCACTTTCGGTAGTCGCTTTTCTAACGGAAGAGTCGCCCATATGTTACGCCTTTTGTGCCTACTACCAGTGGTCGAGGTGGAGCCTGAGCGTTTCATAGGAGTTACCATGGTTCCAAATGCGCCAAAATCTAGGAGATATCCTGCTCGACGCGGGAAAGATCACCCTAGAACAGCTTGAATTCGCATTGCGTCAGCAAACCGAGGCGATCGGCTCGAAGCGGCGGCTTGGACGCATCCTTGTCGAACACCACTTCATCGCCGAGGAAGTACTTGCTCGAACGCTGGCCAATCAGCTGGGGCTGGCATACGTCGACCTAGGATCAACTGGGCTGGATGGTTCCCTAAAAGACCTGCTCCCGCGAAGAGTTGCGGAAAAATATCAAGTCATTCCTTTAGAGCGTGTTGATGGTTTTCTCCATATTGCTATGGCAGATCCGACGGATGTTGTTGCGCTGGACGACATACGCATCCATTCGGGGCTTGATGTCCTGCCCTTCGTAGCCCTTCCTACGGACCTGAAGGAGGCGATGGATCGCCTTTACTCATTCGACTCAGCCGCCATGGATGTTCTTGCCGACCTGGGGGGCACCATCGACGTTCAGTTTGTCGAGTCGCAGGTGGACATCGAAGACATCGGCGTACTTCAACGCGCTACCGAAACAGCTCCCATCGTGACCTTATGTAACTCAGTTCTTGCGATGGCTGTGCGCGAGCGCTGCACCGACATTCACATCGAGCCGAAGAGCAGTGGTATTCACATCAGGTTCAGGGTTGACGGTTTGCTGCGCGAAATCATGAAACTTCCCAAGACCGTACAACCATTGTTCATCTCACGGATCAAGATCATGTCTGGCATAGACATAGCCGAACGGCGGCGTCCCCAAGACGGAAACATCTCGCTGCAGATCGACAATCAAAGCGTCGACTGCAGGGTTTCGACCCTACCCACTCCCATCGGCGAAAAGATCGTCATCCGGCTGCTGAAGAAAGGTGAAACCAGGATCAACCTAGATTCTCTTGGCATGCACGACGATCAACTGAAAGTCGTGTACAGATATCTCGACATGCCTCAAGGGTTGGTGGTCTTCACTGGACCAACAGGTGCGGGAAAGACGACTGCTATGTACGCAGCCCTTACTTATATAAGAAGCCCTGAGAAAAACATCGTGACGCTTGAAGACCCCATCGAATATCAGATGCAAGACCTGACTCAAGTTCAGATCGACGAAAAGATAGGACTCACATTTCCGCGCGGACTTCGGACGATCCTTCGTCAGGACCCAGATGTCGTCATGGTGGGGGAGATCCGCGATAGCGAAACGGCTCAGATCGTCATTCAAGCTGCCCTTACGGGACATTTAGTCTTGTCGAGTCTTCACACCAACGATGCTGTCTC
>JBDSRR010000264.1:0-4670 GCA_039929185.1 Actinomycetota bacterium | reverse complement strand
ACCAAGTGTCGATCCCATAAGAAGACATCTGTTCCAAAGCATATGAAGTGTCTTGTTTGAGCCCCCATCCGTGGTCGCCGATAAGGCCAGCGAGCGAGTAAGTGACGATATCGAGGTCGGGACTGATGTGAAGCCCATGAAAAGTGCAATCGTCGCCCGTATTTCCGATTATCGTCACCTTGTTCGCATCGGTCACGGCTGAAAGACCTCGCAGGAACTTGGCGGCCCCAACTCCGCCCGCCAAAGCAGTTATACGCATGACGCCGACGTTATCAGTTACATTCCGGCAGTGGGATCCGCGTTAGTGACAAAGCAAGAGGCGCTCGGCCTTGCTCGACGCGCTGGTGACAAGCGCGACTCCTATTGGGGAAATGTCATCACCTATTCACCTAAGGTCTTCATCCCCCTGACGAAATTGTGCAGGGACGTTTGTCATTACTGCACGTTCGCCCGGCCCCCGGTACAAGGGCGCAAGGCTTTCATGACCGTCGAAGAAGTGTTGGAGGTTGCGCGAGCGGGGGCCGAGGCCGGCTGCAAGGAAGCCCTGTTTACGTTAGGCGATAAGCCTGAGCTTCGGTATGCCGTAGCGCGAGATGAACTGGCTTCGATGGGTTACGCATCTACTTTGGAATATCTCGAGGTGGCAGCCCGTGCGGTGCTTGACGAGACTGGTTTGCTGCCGCACCTCAACCCCGGCATCTTGACTGCAAGTGACATGGCGAGATTGCGCGACGTTGCTCCTTCGATGGGACTGATGCTCGAGTCAACGTCGAGAAGATTGCTCGACAAAGGGCAGGCGCACCACGGCTCGCCTGACAAGGATCCGGTATCGCGCCTCAGGATGCTCGACGAGGCTGGCCGCCAACGCATCCCTTTCACCACTGGATTGCTCATTGGGATCGGAGAAACATGGCAAGAGCGGGCCGATACGTTGCAGGCCATCGAGGATTCTCACGCGAAGTGGGGCCACGTTCAAGAGGTGATAGTCCAAAACTTCTCTGCGAAGCCAGACACTTTGATGCGCGACCATCCAGAGCCCACGTTCGATGACATGTTCGCGACGATAGTTCTCGCCCGACTCATCTTGTCGCCAGATATCAGCGTGCAGGCGCCACCCAATCTCGCCGATGAACATCAACTTGGCGGGTACATCGATGCCGGGATCAACGACTGGGGTGGCGTGTCGACGGTCACTATCGATCACGTCAATCCCGAGGCACCCTGGCCCGAACTGCCCATCCTTAGGCAGGTCACCGAATCGAAGGGGTTCATGCTCGTTCCGCGACTTACCGTCTATCCGCGCTACGTGATGGATGCCACGTGGATAGCGCGCAAGGTTCGGTCAAAGGTCCTTGCCCAAGCCGACACTGCCGGTTTGGTTCACGATGCTGACTGGTTTGCAGGGGCGGCAGAAACTGGACGCGCCTTTACCGTTGCTATGCCCTCGTCGGTAAAGAGTCGCCCTGGGTTCCTTGATGCTCTAGAGAACCCCACGGGCGAGTTGACTGAAGATGACATCACGCTCTTGTTGAGCGCACGGGGACAGGAAACGGTCCAGTTGGTCGAAGCCGCCGATCGGCTTCGTCGCGAGGTCAACGGCGATACCGTGACGTTCGTGGTCAATCGCAATATCAATTACACAAACATGTGTTATTTCAAATGCGGCTTCTGTGCTTTCAGCAAAGGGCCAAAATCTTTGAATCTGCGCGGGGATCCTTATCTTCTTGATTTCGATGAAATCGCCCAACGAACGATCGATGCGGAATCAAAGGGCGCTACCGAAGTGTGCCTTCAAGGCGGCATCCATCCTTCCTTCACGGGCGACTTTTATCTCGATGTGGTGCGCAGCATCAAAAGGGCAGTCCCGAGCATCCATATCCACGCTTTCAGCCCATTGGAGATCTGGCAGGGGGCTGAAACCAAAGGAGTCACGATCAAAGATTTCTTGTGGGAGCTAAAGGACGAGGGGTTGAGCACTCTGCCCGGAACCGCCGCAGAGATATTGGACGATGAGGTTAGGGCGATCATCTGTCCAGACAAGATCACGACGCAGCAGTGGTCGCACGTGGCCGAAACCGCCCACGGGCTTGGGTTGCGCATGACAACGACAATGATGTTTGGTCACGCGGACTCGTTTCGAAGTTGGGCGCGTCATTTGGTGGTCCTTCGAAACATCCAAAAGCGAACCGGTGGTTTCACGGAATTCGTGCCGCTGCCTTTTGTTCATATGGGTGCTCCCATATACCTCGGCGGAAAGTCTCGAAAGGGTCCGACTTTGCATGAGACCATCAAAGTTCATGCAGTTTCAAGACTTGCGCTTCATCCGTGGATCAAGAACATCCAAACCTCCTGGGTGAAGATGGGTGAAAGCGGTGCCCGGTTGGCCCTTGAGGCGGGTGCGAATGACCTAGGTGGAACCTTGATGAATGAAAGCATCTCGCGGGCCGCCGGAGCGTCTCATGGCCAGGAACTTGGTCCTTCGTCCATGAGGCGACTCGCAGCTCAGGCAAACCGACCTTGTGCTCAAAGAACCACGTTGTACGAACTCATCGAGCCAAGCGTAATAGCATAGCCCGCATGGGTTCTGAGTTCGACGAAACGGATTCGCCTTTCGAGGCGAAGATCGACCAGTTGCTGTCCTCTGCGCTGTCCGATCAAGCGCGTGAGCAAAGGGTCTTGCTCGATACCGTTAACGGTGCGCGTGAGGCATTGGATAAGGCCGAGGAGCAGCTAAAGGCCCTGCGCCAACTTATTGACAATCGTGACCAAGCAGTGGTGGACCTGCTGGAAGCCAGACTTTCGGGCCTCAGCACTGAGGAAAGCCTTGAAAGGGTCATGTCGCGCGTCGATGACTTGGCAGGGCGGCCGACTGCCGAGGATTCCATCCGCCCCCTGTTGGAAGGTTTGGACCGACTCGCTACTCGCTTGTCCTCCATCGAGGAGTTATCGAACGAGCGAAGTTCGTTGGAAGCGGCTTCGATAGTCGCGCGGATCGATGTCATCCAAGCCCAGATCGCACAGCGATTTTCCATGGTCGAAGAGTCGGTCGCGGGCGACGTGGATACCGCGCAGGATGCAGTGACCGAACACTTCAGCACAGAGTTGAGAAACCTCGACTCAAGAGCCGTCGACCGCCATTCTGAGATCACCCAGGAGATAACGCAAAGGGGGGTCGAAACTCAAGAGTTCATGACTGTTTCAATCACCGACATTCGCGCTGGCGTAGAGAGCGTTTTGGCGGAAATTCTAAGTCAATCCGAAAGGCAGGCAGGTGGCCTTGTCGAGATTCGAGAGGACTTGCTCGACACACGGCGTGATCTGGCAACGACTTCCGAGGGACAACTTCGAGCGACTGCCGAGCAGGTTTCCTCCCTTCGCTTGGCCGTAGCCGAAGCCCAGGAGCGATTGGCTGAGGCTATCGACACCGGATCAGCCGCTGACGCTGAGCGGGCGACTTCCGAGCGAGCAGACTTGCGTGATCGATTGGCAGATGCATATCAAGGCCTTAATGAATCGATAAGCGCGGAGATGCTGTCTCACAAGAACCTGCTCGCCGATCTTCGCGAATCTCTTGTCGGACTCACCGAGGCTTCGAGCGCGAGGACTTTCGACCGACTTCAACAATTGTCAGGCCAATTGGACGAAGCCCAGACCAGTCTTCTTGCCGTGCCGGCAGGCCTGGCCGACTTAGCTGAAATAGTTCATCGGGCTGCGGATGACCTGGCTCCGCGTCTTGGAGCCCACCTTGAACAGGAGCGGGCTAGGAATGAGCAGCACGCCGCTGACTTATTGCATCAGATCGCAGGACTGAAAGGTGCCATCTTCGAGACGGTGGAGTCGTTGCCCGAGAGGATCGACTCACATCTGGACGAGGGGCGCACGAAAGACGAGATGCGCAACGAGGCCATCGTTGCGCAGCTCTATCAGGTCACCAGCATGATCAGCGAAACAGTTGCGGAACTTCCGCCTAAGATCGATTCACATCTGGACGAGGGCCGCATCAGAGACGAGGTGCGCAACCAAGCGATTCTTGCCCAACTCCATGAGGTCACCACCGTGATCCGTGAAACGGTCGCAGACCTTCCCCCTAGGATCGATTCACATCTGGACGAGGGGCGCACGAAAGATGAGATGCGCAACCAGGCGATCCTTGCTCAACTCGACCAAGTAACCACCGTGATCCGTGAAACGGTCGCAGACCTTCCCCCTAGGATCGATTCACATCTGGAAGAGGGGCGCTCTAAAGACGAGGTGCGCAACCAGGCGATCCTTGCCCAGCTCGACCATGTCACCGGCTTGATCAGTGAAACAGTTACCGAACTTCCACTCAGGATCGATTCACATTTGGACGAGGGGCGCACGAAAGATGAGATGCGCAACCAGGCGATCCTTGCTCAACTCGACCATGTCACCAATGTGATCCGCGAAACGGTCGCGGAACTTCCGCCTAAGATCGATTCACATCTGGACGAGGGGCGCACGAAAGATGAGATGCGCAACCAGGCCATCCTTGCTCAACTCGACCAAGTAACCAACGTGATCCGCGAAACGGTCGCAGACCTTCCCCCTATGGTGGGGGCGCATCTTGAGGAAGGGCGCGCTAGGGATGAGGTTCGCAATCAATTGGTAACCGGATATGTCGAGGAGATGAGCAACATCGTCCAGGCGGC
>JBDSRR010000263.1:0-5737 GCA_039929185.1 Actinomycetota bacterium | reverse complement strand
TGTTCGATATCACCGACCCGCCTGTTTCAGTGGCATACCTGCAAGAAAGGTTCAGTCAGATAGGCAAAATCACCATCACTTACTCGACAAAGGAGTCGCGCCTGATGCCGCTTACGATCGTAGACGGCTAGGAACCATTTCTTTGTGCCCGGTGGCCAATGCCGGAACTCGACCCCTGTTGATATATTGACCGTCCATGCAGAACATCTCCGGTGGGGCCCCCTATCGTCGTTCCCTCTATAAAGGTGGGCGCGGCATGTGGTCGTGGATCTTCCACAGAGGAAGCGGCTTGGCGGTTCTGGGTTTCCTTTTCCTTCATATCCTGGATACTTCGCTAGTCGGTTTCGGCCCGGAGCACTACAACAAATTCGTAAAGATCTACCAAAGCGCGATCTTCAGGCCGCTCGAAGTTCTGTTGATGGCATTCGTCATCTTTCACTCATTCAACGGCCTTCGGATCATCCTTGTAGATTTCTGGCCTAGAGCGGCCCGCATCGACAAGAGGCTTGGCCTGATCACCAACCTTTTGACGGTTGCGATGTTCCTTCCTGCCGCCTTCTTTATGCTTAGGCCAATCTTCGTCCAATGACAAACGTTCACGAGGCTTACGCCAAGCATTTTTCACCAGGCAAATCTCCGACTAACTGGGAAGTCTGGAGTTGGTTCTTCATGCGCATCTCCGGCCTTTTGCTGGTTTTTCTATTGCTCGGACACATGCTAATCATGCATATCTTGGGCGGTGGAGTTGAACAGATCGACTACGATTTCGTAGCCAAACGCTGGGGAAACGTTTTCTGGCGGAGTTACGACTGGCTGCTACTGACGCTCGCATTGACACACGGAGCGAACGGCGCACGGACAGTTCTTGAGGATCACATCCGTAAGAACAGCACCAGAGTTTTTCTGAAGGCGGCTTTATACGCAATCACATTCATCTTTTTTGCTCTGGGCTCTTTGGTCATCTTCACATTCGACATCTCACAGATGCCGGGGGGCGGCTAGATGGCGACGTACCATCGATACGATTGCGTAATAGTGGGCGCCGGGGGTGCCGGACTTAGGGCAGCGCTGGAAGCATCAAAGGGGACGAAAACTGCAGTCCTTTCAAAGATGTACCCGACCCGATCGCATACGGGTGCTGCTCAGGGCGGCATGTGCGCCGCGCTAGGTAACGTCGAGGAAGACAACTTCGAATGGCACACCTTCGACACGATCAAAGGTGGCGACTATCTGGTCGACCAGGACGCCGCCGAAATCATGTGCAGAGAAGCTATCGACGCCGTTTTGGATCTCGAACACATGGGGTTGCCTTTCAACCGCACCCCAGAGGGCAAGATCGACCAGCGAAGGTTCGGCGGCCACACGCACCACCACGGCGAGGGACCGGTTCGTCGCGCTTGCTTTGCCGCCGACCGTACCGGGCACATGATCCTTCAGACCCTTTACCAACAGTGCTTGAAACAGGACGTGAACTTCTTCAGTGAATGGTTCGTGGTGGACATCATTCTCGCCCCCGACCCAAATGGAAAACAACGATGTTGCGGAGTTGTGGCATATGAACTGAAAACGGGCGAGCTACACGTCTTTCACGCAAAGTCAGTTCTGTTTGCAACGGGCGGCTTTGGGAAATTCTTCAAGATCACTTCAAACGCCCATACCCTTACTGGCGACGGCCCAGGCATGTGCTTTCGTCGGGGAATCCCGTTGGAGGACATGGAGTTTTTCCAGTTCCATCCGACAGGTATCTATGGCATCGGCATACTTTTATCCGAGGCAGCGCGAGCCGAAGGCGGCGTGTTGCTTAACGACAAGGGCGAGCGATTCATGGAACGCTACGCCCCAACCATCAAGGATCTTGCCCCTCGCGACATGGTGTCGCGGGCCATCCATCAAGAGATAAAGGAAGGCCGAGGCATAGGCGGCAAGGACTACGTGTATCTCGATGTCCGACACCTCGGCGCAGAAGTCATCGAGAGCAAACTCCCCGACATAACGGAGTTCGCTCGCATCTACCTGGGCGTTGAGCCTTTGACCGAGCCGGTTCCTATCCAACCAACCGCGCACTATGCGATGGGTGGCTTACCAACCGACGTGACAGCGCAAGTGGTCATCGACGAGGACAACTCACCTTTGCCGGGTTTTTACGCAGCAGGCGAATGTGCATGCGTGTCGGTGCACGGCGCGAATAGGCTGGGGACCAACTCGCTGCTGGATATCGTTGTTTTCGGACGCCGAGGGGGAATAGCCATGGCGGAGTTTGCCAACGCCAACGAATTCATCGATCTGCCCGACCATCCCGAAGCAGACACTGCCGCCAAGCTCCACGAAATCATGGAGCGGCCCAAGAGTGATCGCATAGCGCCATTACGCAGCCAACTTCAGCTGGAGATGATGGATAAGTGCAGCGTTGTGCGCACCGAAGGTTCTCTGAAATCTGCCATCGACGTGGTTCGAGAATTGAAACAACGCGAATCGACGACCTCTATCGATGATAAAGGCAGCCTTTACAACACCGAGCTACTAGAAGCCGTCGAATTCGGATTCCTGCTCGACCTCGCAGAGGTAACCGCGGTGGCAGCATTGGCTCGCACCGAAAGCCGCGGCGGCCATTGGCGAGACGACTTCCCCGTGCGTGACGACGCCAATTGGTTGAAGCACTCGCTCGCTTATCGAACTCCGGATGGAGAAATAGAACTTCGATACAAGCCGGTCACCATCACGAAGTACATGCCCATGGAACGCAAGTACTGAATGGTAGTTTCCGGCCTGATCTTCCTCGGCCTGGCAACTGTCGCAGCGGTTCTTTGGCTAGGGCTTGTCGCCTGGAGGGGGCGGCGAAAATCTTGATCGTCACCAAATCGACTAATCTTGCAACGACCACATCCAGCTAAGGAGGGCACCTTGGGCATCGACACGATCGTGAAAGAGCGGCACCTATTGACCCACCCGTTTTACGTAAGGTGGCAAAAGGGAAAGGTGTCAATCGAGGTACTGCAGGAATATGCAAAGCAGTACTACCACTATGAAAAGGCTCTCCCCTCGTTCCTTGAATCGGCCCTTACCCATCTTGAAGAAGGTCCAGCAAGAACCGCTATTGCAGAAGTGCTCGAAGATGAATCGTCGAACCCCCGCCCCCATGCAGAATTGTGGCTCGACTTCGCAACCGGGCTTGGTCTAACCCAAGAGCAGGTGCAAACATCGACCCCTTCACCGCGCACCGCCAACCTGGTTGCCACTTACGAGTCCCTTTGTCGGCGCGGAGCGGAAGAGGCTCTGGGCGCCCTATTCGCTTACGAATCGCAGTTCCCGGCGGTAGCTTCGACCAAGGCCGATGGACTGCGCAACTTTTATGACGTAACCGACGATGCAACGCTAAAGTTTTTCGACCTTCACTCGACTCTGGATATAGAACATGCGTTGGCGATCCGATCTGGCTTTGTCGACTCAGAGTTCTCGCGCGAATCCGCACATCTAGCTCTCGACGCTTGGTGGGGGATGCTTGACCAATTCGAAACCATGTCGTCCAACGCCGCCTGATGCAAGTCGACATTCGCATCCAGCGCTTCGACCCTAGCGTCGACGAGCGGCCGTACTGGGGCGAGTACTTAGCAGAGGTCGAAGACAACGACAGAGTCCTAGACGTATTGCATTACGTTAAATGGCACCTCGATGGATCCTTGGCACTGCGTCGTTCTTGCGCCCATGGTATCTGTGGCTCAGATGCCATGGTCATCAACGGCAAGAACCGACTTGCCTGCAAAGTATTGGTGCGCGACCTCACTCAACCGATCCGAGTCGAACCCATCCAGGGTCTCAAAGTGGAAAAGGACTTGATCGTGGACATGGAGCCCTTCTTCGCCGGGATCATGGCCGTAAAGCCTTGGCTGGTCAATGACAACCAAGCCCCCGAAACAGAGCGACTACAAAGTCCAGAGCAGCGCCAGCGGTTCGACGACACGACCAAGTGCATCCTGTGTGCGGCGTGTACCACTTCATGTCCGATCTTTTGGAACGATGAAGAATATGTAGGGCCCGCTGCTATCGTCCAGGCCCATCGATTCATCTATGACTCACGAGACGAAGCATCGCAAGAACGCCTAGAGATCTTGTCGTCGAAGGGTGGGGTGTTTCGATGTCGCACCACATTCAACTGCACCGACGCGTGTCCGCGCGGGATCCATGTCACCGAGGCCATCCAGGAGGTCAAGAGAAGCGCGCTTCTTAAGAAGATGTGATTGCGGTTCTTACTTAAAGCTGTCGTCCTCATAATTTCTCTGCCCGCGCTTTTTCTCGCGTGGACCGCCGCAGACATCTGGCAGACATCCAAACGAGATGAACGACCGAAATCAGACGCGATCGTGGTGATGGGGGCAGCTCAATATGACGGCAAACCTTCGGCAGTTTTTCGTTCGCGCCTAGATCACGCTCGAACCCTCTACGAAGAAGGAGTGGCCCCTCTCATCGTTGTTCTGGGTGGAAAGAGGATCGGCGACCGTTTCACGGAAGCGCAGGCGGGGGCAGCATATCTGGAGGAGGACCTACCAATCGATCGCGTCACCGGCGTGAAATCTGGTCGAACAACTCTAGAGAGCATTAGGAACTTCACCGGCATCGCCACCGAACGCGGGATAACCAACATCGTGCTGGTGAGCGATCCACTGCACCTGGCTCGCGCTCAGGCCATGGCCCGTGACTTAGGTTTTGAAGTGGCGGTATCTGGCTCAACGCTTCCGGAGAGCGACAAACGCAAACGGTTGGCTCTGGCGCGCGAAACGATGACGCTGACCTATTACCGGATCTTTGCGGGAGGTTAGTCTCTTAGTCATGCACGAGGTAACCCTTATCCCCGGTGACGGCATCGGACCAGAAGTGGCAGCCGCTGCGCGAGAGGCCATCGAAGCCACTGGCATTTCCATCGACTGGGACGTGCAGCATGCCGGAGAAGCCGTGATCGCCGAGGAAGGGTCTCCGATGCCGAGCCGGGTTATCGAATCGATACGGCGCACCAAGGTTGCACTGAAAGGCCCCGTAACGACTCCCATCGGAACAGGTTTTCGGAGCGTAAATGTGACCCTTCGAACTGAACTCGACCTTTATGCCTTGCTCAGGCCATGCAAGCACTACCCGGGCATCAAGACGCGTCACCCGGGCACAGACATTGTTGTTGTACGCGAGAACACCGAAGACCTTTACGGAGGGATCGAATTCGAAGCAGGAACCATTGAGAATCAGAAGTTTCGCGATTACATAAGGTTCTACGAGGGTTATCGCATGACCCCGGACACGGGCGTCACCGTGAAGCCCATCTCAGTGCATGGAACGCGAAGGATCGTCAAGTTCGCATTCGAGTACGCCGAACGTTCGGGGCGCAAGAAGATCACCGTCGGACATAAAGCCAACATCATGAAATTTTCCGATGGGCTCTTCTTGTCCATAGCCCAAGAGATGGCCGAGAGTTTTCCCGCCATCGAATTTGAAGAGATGCAGCTGGATGAAATGGCGATGTGGTTGGTTTGGGAACCTCGTGAGATGGATGTATTGCTGCTCCCGAACCTTTACGGCGACATCATCAGCGACATTTGTGCTGGCCTTGTTGGTGGCTTGGGATTGGCCGCCGGCGTAAACCTGGGTGAAGATTGCGCGGTGTTCGAGGCAACGCATGGCTCGGCCCCCGACATCGCCGGAAAGGGCATAGCCAATCCCACGGCCATGATGTTGTCAGGAGTGATGCTGCTTC
>JBDSRR010000262.1:0-17366 GCA_039929185.1 Actinomycetota bacterium | reverse complement strand
AGCAGGGGTTGAGCGTTGGCTCAACATCTTGTTATCCGAGGTGCGGCTGGACATATCCCCAGCCGACTTCGTGCGCCTCGGAATATTGGCACGCGTGACCACGTCTTCGAACGTCCGAAATGTAGTGGCCCCGGGGCGCCTCGGCACTGCGGGCAAAGCCAGCGTCGTTTACCTAACAGATGAATCTAAGGCGCTATTTAGAGATGTTGCAGACAACGCGATAGTTGAGGGCTCATACCCGACATATGGACCTCCGCCAACCGACGACCCAGGTGAAGCCCCACTACCCCCCGCCCCTTCGCCCTCGCCGACGCAAGGACTTCTGCCCTAGAACCTGACCTGTAAGTAATCCAGCCGCTTTTTCCGGCAGATCTACTAAAAGGTCGAGTTCGACCCTGAGCTGGAGCCGACGAAAGTTCCCTTGCTTCGCCCACCGTTAGAACAAAATGGACCGTGGAGGTACTGAAATGTTCCACCGGTGCAGCCTGAAGGAAGCCTGCCTAAGCGGCCCGTCTGCGACGCCAAACGAAGAAGTAGAGGAATGCACCGCCGAGCCCAAGGCCAACGACTGCGAGAATGGGGATGAGGGGCGAGGTTCCCTTGTCGGGGGCTTTCGCGTTTGCCGACTGGAAGAAAACAGGGACGTCTATCTCCGTTAGCTCTCCATCGGGTCCGGGGACTTTCACACTTATCGTTTCCTTCGGCTGAGGTGCCCCGGGCTCTGATGGAGGTGGTTTTGGAGTGGCCTTGGCCACAGGCGGAGTGTAGGAAAAACCGCCGCCCTTCTTCTTAGGACCGCTGAATCCTCCCAAGTCTGCCTCGACAAACTCGACCCTAAGCGTGTATCCCTTATTGATCGCGGCGGCACCCTGCGAGCTCGAGTTGTTGATGATCAGGTAGAAAACAGCAGGGTCGGGGTTATCTGTTCCTACGAACACAACTTCAGGATGAATGTACTTGTTGCCCCCAGTCCACGCTCCTCGAGTCTTGCCGTCGTAAGAGGGATCTGTCTCGGTGGGATCCGGTTCCCATACACCGATCGTTAGGTCGTTGCCGTCAATGTTGTCAACGCGGGCATTGACCGCCGCACGGTGAGGAGTTGGCCATGAAAGAGAAACCTTGACACTGTAAACCTCGTACTGTCCTTGAGGGTCCGTCGTCAACTTAATGATGTCGCAGAAGTAGTAGTCGTCCCTCTTGCAAAGCTGCGGGTTGACGTTCGCAGTGCCCTGCCGCGGAGGTGTAGCAATGATTGGAGGATAAGACTGCTCGACTATTGGTCGATCTTTGCCTAACACTGAGATATCAGCTCTGGTGACGGCCTCAGAGATTCCCACGAATCTGGGAACCGTCGATGAGCTGGTAGCGAAAACCAGTGCGACCATCAAAGGAATCAGTTTGGTGCGCCTCATCATCGCCTCATCACCTCGTCCTCCTAGAATACTTCATGTCACATTGCTATTGCTTCTACGCCTACGGAGTGTAGATGTAGCCCTGAGCTGACACCGTATTGCAGATGTCGTTCGGATTGGCGAAAACGCTGTATTGGTTGTCCCAAGTCCCTGCGAGGTAACGGCTACCGTTGTTGACCATTCTCCAACAACCTTTGACGTCCTCATCACCCTCGGGGTCAGGCGCGTCTTTATCCCACCAGATCTCCTGGGCGTCCTTTACGCAAGTGTAATCACCGGGATCGTAAAAACACGCCGCAACGAATGGGCTTGTACTTGCTTGTCTTGGAATCGCGTGATGTCCCTGGTCAATGGTCGTTGGATTAAGTTCGGGGCCTGCAACTTGGATGGCTTTGAATAGGGTGAAGAAGCTGCGATAAAAGTTACAGGCATCCCCCTCCTCGAAGAGCTCGGTCGAGCCTGGAGAGGCCTCGCGGAAGGCTTGTCTGCATGGCGAGTCCGCAAGCTTGGACTCATTGAGTAAATTGCTGACTGCCCAGGCGTGGCTCCACACATCCTCGTCTTGGTTACGGGCGTGGTTAAGCGTATCGTTCTGTTGGTCGCCCGACAAGATCCACTCCGGGTAGTACTGACCAAGGGCGGCAGCGGGGGTGTGCTGGGCTTCGTATCCGCCCGCCCATAGGACCGTTGTCACTTTGTTTTGTTTCAGTTTCGCAACATTAAGCCGCGCTTCATTCGCCGACTCCGGGCTCCTATCGGTGGAGTACGTGCTTCGGTTGAACTGGATTTCCGTCACGATGTCAACCTTCGCCCCGTTCGGACAATTCTTCAGTCCCTGCCTTACTAGGTCGGCAAGGTAGGTGTAACCCGTATATTTCGGGTCGGTCGTGTACATCAAGGCGTACTTGCGGGGCAGACCGTTCATCTTTTCCGAGTTCTTGTCGTCGCCCGCGTGAGTCACGGGGAAAGGCGCTACTTTCGTGCAGATGTAAGAGGTGTAGAGGTCTGCGGCGTGTTCGATGTCTGGGAAAAAGGACCAGACCATAGGTGCAAGGTCTCTATAGAACTGGTTGCGCAGACCCGCAAACTGTCCATACACAGAGACTTGCCTCTTAGCCATTGCCTTGGCATACACGTCGTTGAATCCTCCGAATGATGCCTTGTCTATAACGGCAAATGGCTTCAGTCGCTGCCAGTTGTCGGCCGCATCGCTGCTTCTTTTTGACGCTGAATCCGCACCAGAGAAGAAAACAAAGAAGCGAACCTTCCGGCGGTAAGTCTGGAAACGGTCGTTAAAGTACTTTGAGTAGGCTCTGGCTACTCGCACGGGGTAAACGTCTTTGATCCCGGTGTTTCCGTCAACACACCCTACCGTTTCGTTGGGCACGCTGGCGTCGATGTCGCAGTAAGAGTTTTGAGCCGGCGTAGTCTCACCGCTCCCCCTCATGTAAGTCTGGTGGTAGATCAGCACTCTGACTTCTTCGCCGGTTACGCCTTGCCAGGTTTCCCCCCCGTTATCACCATCGAAATAGGGGACACACGGTGGCGAATTTGGATCTTCGGTCTGACGTAGAGGCTTGCCGACACATCGCTTTTCTTTCGGCGTTAGGCCGCGGCCAGTGTCTTTTGGTTTTTCTGGTCCTGTTGGTTTGATAGTGAGGCCCTGAGGATTGCTCAAAGTGCTGGACGTTCCTAGCCCAAGGGCCGACACACTGCCGACATCAGGTGGAGGCGTCGAGTCGTCGGGAGGAACGGGGGCGTACTCAAGCACTGTCGAAGGATTGGATTGTGGAAGGTTCAATGCATTAGGCAAAACTAGAACCGTGATGAGAAGCGCGATAACAAGGGCTGCGAGTGGCGGGTACTGGCGGATCCAGTCTTGCTTAGACGAACGAAGCGCTCCCGCCGGAAGCGTTCCCGCTGTAAGTTGCTCTGCCATCTTCTTAATTTACACAAAGTTAGAGGTTATGCACCACCGCCAAGGTGGGTTCGGTATAGTGGCCTGTCAGATTCAAGGTTTACTTCGCTAATCACTTCAGAGGGAGGTCGCGTGAGCGCGGGACAATCGGACTACACGTCAGGCGAATACGATGCTGGGAAACTTACAGCCAAGCAGTTCCAAAAGAACTTCGATTCCATAGTTGACAACATCGAAACGGTGGTAAAGGGAAAGAGGGACATCGTCCGCTTGGCCCTCGTGGCCATCGTTTGCGAAGGTCATATCCTTTTCGAAGACGTTCCCGGAACGGGAAAGACGGTACTCGCGCGAGCCATCTCGCAATCGATCCAGGCTAGCGACAACCGCATCCAGTGCACTCCGGACATGCTTCCCGGTGACATCACCGGTTCTTCGATCTACGATCAGAAAAAGGGTACTTTCGAATTCATCAGGGGCCCAGTTTTTTGCAACATCCTCCTTGCCGACGAGATCAACCGCGCGTCACCAAAGACGCAGTCGGCCCTACTTGAGGCGATGGGTGAGCGCCGTGTGACCGGAGATGGCGTTACCTACAACTTGCCGCGACCGTTCTTCGTGCTGTGCACGCAGAATCCGATCGAACAGGCGGGAACATTCCCGTTGCCGGAAGCACAGCTCGACCGCTTCTTGTTCAAACTGAAGATGGGTTACATGGACATGGACGCAGAGTTTGATGTCATGTTCTCGAATGCCGTCAACCTCTCGATCGAATCCCTTGGTGGAGTCGTGGACCCAAAGACGATGACGCAGATGATCGCCTATGCGGGCACGAAGGTAGACGTTGCCAGGGAAGTCGGCTTTTACATCGTCCAGTTGATCAACGCAACACGCGACGATCCGAACCTTTCTCTGGGGGCCAGTCCGCGGGCGAGTATCGCCCTACTAAGAGCATCAAGGGCCCTCGCAGCTAGCGATGGCCGCGAGAACGTTTTTCCCGATGACGTAAGGGCCGTACTTCGTCCCATCCTCGCTCACCGAATATCCCTTAACCCCGATGCCATCCTGCGCGGTGAGACTGTGGATGCTGCCATCGAGAGGTTCGTATCGAAAGTAAAACCACCTAGTGGTGCGGGCAAAAGCTCCTAGTGCATGCAGGATTGTCTGTTGTGGCACTATTTAGTCGAGGGGCTCCGAACTCATCTGGGGAACCAAAATGAAGCGGCTAACAGAGCTAGGAAATCGCAAGAAAAAGGCTTCCCAATCGGGACAGCACATCAGTACGCGGGACAAGCTACTTAGTCGTCGCGACCACATAGCTGATGCTCTTACCCCCCAAAACCTCCGCAAATCGGCCCTAGCGCTACAAAGATCGATAAGGCTTACAAAACCTGGAGCACTGGCCCTCGTTGCTGCGATCATCACTTGGCTTGTTGGCTTCATAGTGGCAGGGAAGGCCCTTTACATCTTTGCTTATGGCGCTGTTTTGCTCCTGTTTGCAAGCTATCTATTGGCGCCAAGGAAACTCAAGCTCGAAGGAGTTCGCGCAGGTCTTTACCCTCGAGCCCAAGAAGGCGATCGCATAGACGTCGAGGTTCAACTCACTGCGAAACGGAGAGTTCCAGCATTCATTCTCGAAGAGCGACTGCCTGAGCGCTTAGGGACAACCGTCAAGGTGCCCATCCCCAAGCTCAGCAAAGACAAAACTGTTAGCCACCGGTATGGACTCCGAGCGGCTAGGCGCGGCGTCTACGAAGTGGGCCCGCTTGTGGCCGTAACTAGCGATCCCCTTGGTTTCACCCAAAGAGAAAACATCATTTCGGAGAAGTTCGACTTGTTCGTTCACCCACGCATCGAGTTTGTTTCGGACCGCCCTCTATCGAGACAGTTCGAGGATCCCCCGATCCGCCCTCCAGTTTCAAAACCGTGGCCTTCCGGTCTCGAGTTCTATGGCATGCGCGAATACGTTCGGGGCGACGATCTACGTCGCGTGGTTTGGCGTGCCTCCGCGCGAACAGGGAAGCTAATGGTGCGCGAAGCCGAACAAGGAATCACAGACCATGTGAGCGTAATACTCGACACTTATCGTGGACATCACAGTCGCGACGGCGACTATTCTGAATCGTTCGAGACGGGCGTTAGGGCCGCGGCTTCGTTGTGTGTGCGTCACTTGCGCGAAGGGTACGTGGTCAAGGTGGAAACCAATGCAGGTCCGCTGACTCGGTCGCTTCGCGGAGCGACTTCTCAGATGGCAGTGATGGATGCGTTTACCAGGGTGGAACTTAGCCGAGAACAATTGAGCAGCGTAATAATGCGGCTGGTTACTGACCCGAGGCGCAATGCCCACAACATTTTCATCACGCCCAAACTCGGGCACACGGAAGCAGCTCAACTGAAGCTCTTGCTCAATAAGGGAGTTTCGATCTTGGTGGTTGCCCTTCTTTGGGACGATGAAAACGCGGACACGATAGGTCGAGCGATGTCGCTTGGATGTCAGGTTGCCGGCGTTCATCCAGGACAGGACTTGTCCACTGCTCTGTACCATGACATCGGCGCCGGTAATCGATGATGCCTGAGGCACCCGTTCACACTGAACTTCAAGACTTAGAAGAACACGCGCTCGAACATCTGGCCGAGCAAGGACTTCCAACCGAAGAGTCCATGGCCGAGGCGCCGGTCATTGAGGAGCCTATTCCAGTTCTGCGGATGGCTTTCGTTGTCGGTTTTCCAGTGATCGCTGCAGCCGTGATGGCTGGAGGCATATTCATCGGCGTTTCTCCCAGGTTCTTCGCGGCCGTGGCTGGCGTCCTAGGGTTGGCCCTCGGCGTGTACGTCCGTCGTATCAAGCAGCCTGTACTTATCAATGTTGCGATCGTCGGTGGGATCATCCTTATCGGTGTCATCGTTTCCCTTCCAGCAGGGTCGATGGCTAACATCTTGGACCTGGGGAAATTCATAAAGGACTCTGTCCAAAACGGAGGAGTGCGGAACCCTCCTGTGGCCTTCGATCTGGGCTGGCATGCCATCCTCGGATGGATGATGGCTAGCCTTGGATTCGCTGCCGCATGGGTTGGCCTCGAGATGCGGCGACCGGCAATAGGCATCATGGCTTCCCTGCCGGTTGTAATGATCACGGCGATAACCGTTCCTGATAGCCAGAAATTGGCGTCTGGTATCGCTTGCCTAGTGCTGTTCGTGATAGGCCTTGCTCTGCTCTCGGGAGCGGACATTGATAGCGAAAGTGAAAAACGCTCTTTGGCATTCGAGATACGGAGGGCGGCGAAGGCACTTCCCATCATCGCTGCGATAACAGGCGCATTATTTCTTTTGGGTCAGACCAGCATCTTGTTCCCGCCAACTGTATATGACCCCTCAAAGAGCGCTAACAAGCCTAAGTACATACCGCTTACGGATGTCCCCGACAGAGTGCTGTTCACGGTTGCATCCACCTTTCCCGGCCCATGGCGAACTGGGAGTTTGGACGTGTACGAAAACAACGCATGGCGATTGCCCCCTCCAGGGGAATTGGATATTGGGGAGGTCCCGGCCGACGGTATCGTCGACTCCGAATTGAGCCCTGGAATCCTTGCCACGTTCAAGATCGAAGGGCTGACCGGTGTCGTCCTTCCGGGCCTCTCAAACCCTTACGGCGTCGTGGCTTCAGGCCCCGTCATTAATTTCGACAAAAGAAATTCAACTTTCCGACTAGCTGAAGGCTCAAATGCTAAGGGCCTGGAGTACACCGTGGTTGGCGCCCGCATCCCTTCGATCGATGAACTGAAACTCGTCACCGCGCCACCGCCAAAGGAGCTTGCCAAGTACCTAGAAATTCCGCCGCCCCCGCCCGCGGTCGTGGCCTTGCTGGCGAAGGCGCCAAAGACCTCTCCGTGGGACACACTCGATTTCGTGAGGAACTCGTTCCTGGATGTCGTCATTGCGGATGGAGAGGGCCGCCCGAAGGACGTACCACCTTCTCGTGTGCAGGACATGCTGGCAGGGAGCAAAAAAGGGACGCCTTACGAAATCGTGGCAGCCCAGGCAATGCTCGCGAGATGGGCTGGAGTTCCGTCGCGCATGGGGTATGGCTTCGACGGAGGCAACTGTCCTGGGACGGTTCAGCAACCTACGAAGGATCATCCCTGTTCCGATCCAAAGGCACCGCTGGAAGTCAGACCTAAACAAGGTGCTTCCTTTATGGAGGTGTATTTCCCAACATACAAGTGGTTGCCTGTTCTCGGTCAACCCCGCCAATCGACATCGAACCTTTCCAATGAAAACACTCAACAAAACCAAGACCTCTTGGCTAGCGATGACATCTCCGTCAAGGTGTTCTTCCCCATAGCCACAGATCCAGCTAGGTTCCTATTCGAGCAGATCCGCTATTACGTGTTGATTGCCCTGCCGATAATATTTCTGTTGCTGGCCATGTACTTCGCTATTCCTGTGATCAGGAAGCTGATCCGCAGGTCAAAACGCAGGGCCTGGGCAATGGATCAGGGTTTCCCGCAAAGGATAGGCGTCGCGTACGCTGAGTTTAGAGATCTTTGCATGGACCTCGGCTATAGGTTCAATTCGGATACGCCACTCATGTTCCTTGATCGGGTCGTGCCGGATGACGAACACACAGAGTTCGCTTGGCTGGTAACTCGATGCCTGTGGGGTGACCTCCAAAACCAGGTTACTATTGAAGACGCCTTGGCAGCGGAAGAGTTGTCCCGCACGATGCGCAAACGCTTAGGCCAGGCACACGCCGTGACACTGCGAGTGGTTGCTGCAGTTTCGAGGCTTTCGCTAAAACAGTCTTACGCACCAGGTCTCAATATTCCGGTCAAATCCCGTAGGAAGGATTCGAAGGTTGGCCTTAAACACGCTGCCTAGACGCAACCTCGGCCTACTGCTCGTCGTTTTGGCGGCGCTCCTAACGGCATGTCTAAAGGTGCCGCCGCCTGGGGTGTCTGTTAAAGCCGCGCGCGCGAACCTAGCATTTGGAGTTCCACCGATCGCCGAAGAGGCGCCACCCCCCGGGTTTGAACCCATCGCTGTGTTTGTCCCCCTGCCCTCGCCCCGTACGACCGAAAAACCAACGCGCCTGCCGCCGCCGCCGGTGGTGGATTGTCCGACAGCTCCCGAGCGGACCTTCCCGGAGGAGGTGGCAACGACCGACGTGACGGGCCATCCAAAGGTTGGCGGATACAGATGGAAACTCAAAGGCAGGTTCAGAGATCCCGTTAGCGGGGCAATCTCACCCTTGCCACCGTTCGCCCTTCGGGCAATCGGAGGACTGGACCTCAAAGGAGCGGCCCCGGATAAGGCTGTCAACTTCTCATTTAGCACCGGCGAGCTCGAGTTCAATGTCGACTCACGAAGCCAACAAGGGACGGGTGCCTTTGTAGTACAGAAGTTCAATGTTGTCCAAACCGGCTCCGGCGACCACGGCATCTTCCTGACCAAGATCCTCAGATACTCAAGCCCGACGGATCGCGACCCGCAGGAATTTAATCCAGAGCCCGCGGTAATGCTCACGGAGTTGCCCGTCAAGGTGCCCATGACCATCAACAGCGTAGGCGTCGACCCTGACTCATTGGCGGCGCTCACGGTCAAGGGGAGTCTCATTGGCCGCAAGCGCGTGGACGTATGCGGAAAGATTATCGATAGTTGGTATTACGAAACCGAACAGCAATTCACGTCGGCCACTGGGGCCAACTATACCCGGCTGTTTAAATATTCAATCGCGACGCAATTCGGCGGGTTCATTGTCTTCGAAGATAACAAAGCACCGCCCCCGCAACCAAATACTGAACCCGTTCTTGAGTACGTAACGAACATCGGGGCAATGGAGCCTCAACCGCTTCCGGACGCATACAAGAACCTCTTTAAGTGAAAAATCTCAACCCTCGCCTTAAGTCGGGTTTGATCGCCGCCGGTTTCGTTACGGTCACGCTCCTCGTCACTCAGGCCCTACTCCCAGGTGGTGATGGCCATGGCACACCCTTAGCCATACTCTTCACCGGACTAGTCTCGGGGCTTCTAAATGGGCTCCTGGCCGTAGGGATCGTCTTGATCTATAGAAGCAGCCGGATCATTAACTTCGCGCAGGGCGCGTTAGGAGGTGCGGGAGGCGTTTTCGCCTATAACCTGGCAACCATCCTGAACTGGCCCTTTCTCTTGGCCTTCGCGGCGGGAGTTCTTATCGGTGGGGTTATAGGAATGGCCGTTGAACTCGGATTCATACGAAGATTTTTCAATGCCCCGCGTCTGGTACTTACCGTTTTCACGATAGCGCTGCTAGCCTTTTTGGAGCCCGCTGCGAACTTCATCGCCACTTTGCCAATCTTCAGAGTGCAGGATCAGAGTGCCCAACAGTTGCGCGGCCGAGTCGCTGTAAAGGTTCCTTTCAATGACTTTCATTTTCAGATCGGCGACCTTCCGCTCAAGTTCGGCTTTTCTCATCTCTTTGCCATAGTTATGGTCGTTGCAGCGCTCGTTGCCCTCGGGCTCTTCCTTCGGTACTCAAGATTCGGCATTGCAATCAGGGCATCAGCTGAAAACGTCGATAGAGCAAGGTTGCTCGGGATAAATGTGGGGAGCCTGTCATTGACAGTTTGGGTTATAGCCGGGCTTCTGTCGGGGCTGGCCGTCGTGCTCACAGGTTCGATTTCGGCAAATTTCTCAGTAGGATTCGCTCCCCCAGCCGTGTTGCTCACTGCGTTGGCGGCCGCCGTCATCGCGCGGATGCGAAGCCTCCCCATTGCGGTGGCAGCGGCTGTTGGCATATCGATCTTGCATGAGGCCGTTAAGTGGAGTTTCGAGAAGCAGTTGCCTTTAATCAACCTAGGGACCTTCATAGCCATTCTGGTTGCTCTACTGATTCAGCGCGAGAAGCTTCAGCGAAGCGAGGCGAGTGAGGCATCGAGTTGGAAGGCAACTGCGGAGCAAAGGCCTATCCCTAAGGAGATGCTCGAGGTCTCTGGCGTGAGGAATTGGAAATACGCTGTCGTGACTATCGGCTTGCTATTTCTTCTCGGATTCCCTTGGATAGTTGCCACTCGGCAGGTAAACCTCGGAGGGTACGTTTTGATCGTGGCGATCGTGTGTCTCTCGCTGGTTGTCCTGACGGGTTGGGCGGGCCAGGTGAGCCTCGGACAGTTCTCCTTTGTGGCCATCGGCGCGATCCTCGGGGGCGCCATCTCCACGAGATTCTCTTTTTGGCTGGCCATCCCCGTAGTCCCTGTACTCACCGCCGGTTTCGCAGTCTTGATCGGTCTGCCCGCGCTGCGAATCAAGGGCCTGTTCCTGGGCATCACCACGTTTGCTCTCGCGTTTGCCGTACAGGCGGTCTTATTCAAGAAGGAATACTTCGGATGGCTGCTACCCGAGAGCGTCGAGCGCCCCAAGTTTCTCCTGCTCAACTTTGAAGACGAACGAAGCATGTATTACCTGATCCTCACGTCTGTAGTTTTGGTTGTCGTGATGTTGGCGATAATGAGACGAAGTAGGCCAGGCCGCGTGCTTATCTCCATTAGAGAAAATGAAACCAATGTTCAATCCTTCGGCGTCAACTTGCTCCGGACCAAGCTGGCTGCATTTGCTCTTTCGGGGTTCATCTGCGGATTCGCGGGGGTCCTCCTTGCGCACCATCAACGCGCCGTGCAAGCAAGTTCGTTCGATCCGTCGCTGAGTTTGGATGTCTTCCTATACACGGTCGTTGGAGGCGTGGGGTCGGTTGCGGGTGCCTTGCTTGGCGCTGCTTACTTTGCCTTGAATCAGTTCCTCCCGACCACCAACCCATTGAGTTTCATCGTTGGTCGCGTTGGGGTTTTGTTGTTGCTATACGTCGCTCCAGGCGGATTGGCATCGTTAGTGTTCGGATTGCGCGACGGAATGCTCCGCATCGTCGCGCAAAGAAGACAAATGATAGTGCCAAGCCTCTTTGCCGACTTTGACCCGCTGGCTATGGCCAGACGTTTGATCCCCATCGCCGAGCCGATCCCTAGTCAAGGGTTAAATGCCCTGCCCCATCATCAGAGATACAAGGCCGCCTCTGAGCTGTACGGCATGAGAGGCCGGACTATCGAATCCAAGAAACTGAATTCCGATGCTGACGCTTTCGGAAGCGCCGCTAAGAGCATCACAGCCGCAGAGGAAAAGGCGGAGGCAGTCAAGTTGGGCGCTTCTGCTTTGGCCGAAGGTGATGAACCCGAGATCGGAGAGCGTGAAGAGTGAGCGATCAAAGTAACGGCACCGAACCGGCTAAGGATGGGGTTGAACCCACCACCTATACGTTGGGTGATGGAGCGCCAGCGGCGCGGCCCTCTAAGCAGAAGAAGCAAAAGAGGGCGTCGAGCGGAGCGTTGGCACGAGGCAAGCTTGGTTTTAAGCAATACCTTCGTGAGGCGGCCAACTACAAGGTCCTTAGAAAGACACCCTATGGCTTAAAGCCCATCATGATCTTTGTCATCATCTCAGTAGCTCAGGCCTTTGATGGCAACATCTTCGGGCGCGCTCTCCCCGAAATAATCAAGGACCTCGATATCAAGGCCACGACTTTGTTCCAGTCGTTTCAGGTAGTTGGTTTCCTGCTTATCTTCGGGACGTTGGGGATCGCTTACTACGCCGACAGGCGAAAGAGAGTTCCCCTAGTCGCAGGTGGGCTGATATTGGGCGGTTTTGCCTCCTTGTTTACATCGACCGTTCGCGATGTTGGCCCACTGGCGATGTCACGGATGGGAGACTCACTTGGTGGAACCGTAGCGGGTATCCCAGCGTCATCGCTCTTGGCCGACTATTACCCACCTAACTCGCGGGGCAAGGTTTACGCCCTCTCTGGTGTGTTGGGCCAGGTCGTTGGGATCATCACCCCATTTTTTGTGGCCTATCTTGTGCTGAACTACGGCTGGCGGCTGCCTTTTCGAATAAGTGGACCGCTGATGATGGGCGCCGGCATCTTTGCGTACTTCGCCTTGAAGGAACCGGTCCGCGGTTACATGGAGCGGCGGGAACTTGGCGCTACAGAAGAAGAGGCCATGACACCGGAGGATCCCGTTAGCTTTGGCGAGGCGTGGCGCACGATCTGGGCGATTCGCACATTGAGGCGCTTCTTTCTGGCATCTATTCCCGGCGGCATCGGGGGCACTATTTATGGCTTCTACTTCAGTTTGCTTCTCGTCGAGAAGTACGGCCTCGATATCGGCGAACGTGTCTTGCTGTTTTCAGTAGTTGGCATCATCCTGCTGCCGTTCGGGCTCCTGTCCGGGGGATTGGTCGATGTCCTGCTTCGCTACCGACCGAAACGAGTTCTGGTGTTTGACGGTCTTCTTGGCGTAGCCAGCGCACTCTTCTTGTTCGTTGTTTCATCAGCACCGCCCCTCTGGTTTCTGATGGTTGTTTTGACGCTGTTCTCCATCGCCTCCACTCTTCTCGGCCCGGCTGGAAACGTCCTGATCGTGAACATTCTCCCTGCGCACATCCGCACCCTGGGAAGTTCGGTCTTTGCGTTAGCCGGTATTCCAGCCGCGGTTTTTAACTTCCTAGTTGTTGGCGCGATCGCCACGAAGTATGGAACCCAGGGGGCGCTGTTTTTCGCATGTCCGATCATCGTCGTGGCGGCACTCCTTCGACTTAGTGCAGCCGGGTTGTTCGAAAGGGACGTGAAGGCTGCGGGTGCTTCTCAACTGGCGTCATCCGAGTGGCGCAAGGCGAAAGAGTCTGGCACCGGGAAGTTACTCGTCTGTCGCGACATCGATGTCGAGTACGACGGCGTCCAGGTTCTATTCAATGTGGACTTCGATGTTGAAGAGGGTCAGATCATTGCTTTGCTGGGCACCAACGGCGCCGGTAAGAGTACGCTTCTTCGTGCGATCAGCGGTACGCAAGAGGCCAGCGCTGGCGCCATCGTTTTCGACGGACGCGACATCACTCACATGCCTCCCCACGAGATCGCTAATCGTCAGGTGATCCATATGCCCGGTGGCCGCGGCGTGTTTCCAGGACTGACCGTGGGCGACAACTTGGTCCTGGGCACATGGACAAACGATGAGCCGGACGGCGGGAAAGCACGTCTTGAAGAGGTTTACTCGTTGTTTCCAATACTTAAAGAACGGCAATCCGAGAAGGCTGGCTTGCTTTCTGGTGGAGAGCAGCAAATGGTTTCTCTGGGGCAGGCTTTCTTAAGTCGCCCCAGATTGCTCATGATCGACGAACTTTCTCTCGGACTCTCGCCAGCGGTCGTTGGGCAGTTGATCGAGGTGGTTCGGCAGATCCACGCTCAAGGCACGACCATAATCATCGTCGAACAATCGGTGAACGTGGCCCTCACGGTCGCCGAACGAGCCATCTTCATGGAAAAAGGGGAAGTGAAATTCATAGGCGAGACGAAAGAGTTGTTGCAGCGCCCTGACATCTTGCGAGCCATTTATGTGAAGGGCACAGGTTCGCTGACTGAGGGTGCTCCGGCTGGAACTCTGCGTAGCGAGAGGGAACGCCGACAGCACTCTTTGACCGACGCACGGCCGATCCTTGAGATCAAGGGCATCTCAAAGAGTTTCGGCGGCATCAAAGCTGTCAATGATGTGAGCTTTGCTCTGCGGGAAGGTGAGGCGCTTGGATTGATAGGGCCTAACGGAGCCGGAAAGACAACGATCTTCGACCTTATCTCGGGCTTCCAGGTACCAGATAGTGGTCAAATCATTTTCGATGGGAAAGACATATCCAACCTCCGTCCTGACGAGAGAGCAAAGCTTCGTATGGTGCGCAGATTCCAAGACGCGCGCATGTTCCCAGCGCTTAGCGTTTACGAAAACCTCTTGGTTTCACTGGAAGCCAAGCTTGACGTAAGAAGTATGGCGCTGACGGCACTTCAAGTTCCCCAAGTCCGACAAGGCGAAAGGAGGATCCGTCTGCGCGCCGATCGCCTGCTCGAACTTCTTGACCTCGGAGCCTACCGCGACAAGTTTGTAAGAGAACTCTCGACAGGTCTTCGTAGGATCGCTGACCTTGCCTGCGTTCTGGCGGCCGAGCCAAAGGTACTTCTACTCGATGAACCATCGACGGGGATCGCTCAGGCTGAATCAGAGGGCCTCGGCCCTCTCCTGCGAAGGGTGAGATTCGAGACCGGCTGTAGTATGTTGGTCATCGAACACGACATGCCGTTGATCTCTGTCATTTCGGACGAGTTGATTGCCCTTCAGAACGGCGCCTTCTTGATGAGGGGTACACCGGAAGACGTGCTGAATGACGAGCGAGTTATCGCCTCGTACCTAGGTACGTCCGACGATGTCATTAAACGCTCAGGGGCTTTAACATAGGGGAACTATGAAAAGGGTTTCGTGCATATCGCTCATCCTGTTGTTATGTGCCGTCGCGGCAGCCTGTGGTTCTGATAACAAGGTTGGTTCAGAGAGACTTCTGCAATTGCAAGATTCGGGTAGCAAGGGACAGCCGAGGCTAGGCGAGAGCATCAAGGTCCCCACGCAATCCCCTCAAGCTGCCCTCGGTACGTCACCTAAGGCGACTCAGTCGGTGGTGGCCCCAAAGGCGGCCGAGGTGAAGTTTTTCGATGTCACGCTTGTCGATTACAGCCCCTACTACGAACCGGGTGCCTCACTGCAAATGCCGGTCGGCTTCACTTTACGCGTCACAAACAAGGATAAAACCGAGGGGCGGCCCGTTCGCAGCTTTGAAGCCGCCGATGGTTCATTTGGGTCGCCACCTCTCAAGGCTGGCGGGGTTTGGACTCAGGCATTCGACGTGCCGGGCACCTGGAAGATCAAAGACATGGCAGCTGGCTTCATTCTCGCCGAACTAACGGTCAGCTGATTTGATTCGACGATCTGCACCTTTGGTTTGCGCAGTCCTGATGACTTTGACAGTTTCATGCAGCAAATCCAGCGAAGCTACCAATGAACCCGGGCGAGCCAAGTCCTCCGTGCTATCCATTTCGAACCAAGTTTTAGGCTTAGCTGTGAAGTCTGAGCCCGTTGACAAGAAGATAACGAAGGAGATCAAACGTTCCTATACAGATACCGTGGGACTGTTCAGTTTCCGAGACAAAGATCTACTTAGGGCTAGCTTGCAGGTGAGCCGCCTCAATAGTCTTGCTCGACCAAACAGTACCCGCTTCCGCAAGTCAGTGATCGAATTGGTTGGAGGCTCGACCCCCCTTCGGATCAGGGCGGAGGAAGTTGATGTTTACACGACATCAGGAAACAAGCAGAACATCTTCATTTGGTTCAGAGGTAAGGGTATGTTCGTACTGTCGGTTCATCAAGACTACGAGTTCCCTAGAACGTTGATGCGCAAGCTCCTGCTTTTGGAGATTTCATGAAGCATCTTGCTGTCGTAGCGCTGATCGCCCTCACCATGGCGCCCGCCTGCACAACCAGGTCAGAGCCACAAAAGGATCTTTTGAAATTTCTCACAGCGACACAAGACTCTTCACGATCCTTTGTATACGAAGACAAAACGAAGTCCGGAGGAAACGTGGTCGTCACAGGTGAATTCCAAGATGACCTCAGGATGCATGCCAAGGTTTCGATCGATGGATCAGATGTATTAGAGGAAACACTCAGTGAGGACGCTATGGCTGTTCGTATCTTCGACGCATCTAAGGTTCCCGCTCTGCAATTTGGGACGGTCGGTGGTAGTCAAATAGTGGGCGATGCCCTGCGATCGGGCCGTTGGGTATTGGACTACCGAGGCGCACCACCGTTGATCGCTCCAAAAACCAAGACGAACGCCATCCTTGTCGGGGCAAATCCTGTTCTCGATTCGTTATACATATTTCAATATCTGCGAAAGACCGTAGAGGAAGCGGCGCTTGTCCAAGTTTTCAACAAGGATGCCATTGAATACAACGCGAAGGAAGACCCCTTTCCTCCTTCTGATCGTGGCGCTGGACTGCAGCGGTACGACCTCGTTGCCCCTCCATTGCCCCTTAAGAGCGCGGAGGGAACTGAGGGGGCATCACCCGGCACCTCGCATTTCAGAAGAATGGCTTTTTACATAAAGGGGCAACGGCTCGTCGAAGTGAGAGAGCGGATCGACTTTGAAAGCCACAAGGACTTTCTCCGCGCTAGGCAAGGTCGCGGACCGCGGCACCCCCTGACCTTTCTAAAAGCGCTCCGCGAGGGGAAGGGCCGCGAACCGATCAGGGTCAGGGACATGTCGTACCGACTCGGCCGCATAGGGGATGCCAACGTGAAGGTCGCTTTACCAACTTCTGACTTCCTTGCCGCAGACCTGGCGGGGATCTTTGGCCCGACTGGGATCAACCAGGCCGCACCGGCGAATGCTTCCACGCCGACTGAACCGGCGGCAACAGGCACCGCTACGCCGACTCCATAGCCACCATGAACCGCGAGAAGCGCCCCCGGAGGAATCGTCGCAGCTACTTAATAGCCATGGTCCTGGCCATGTCGATCTTTCTGGTGGCTTGTCAACGAAGTCGGCCGGCAACAACGAGCATCCTCGACTCCCCAACACGTTCACCCAACGACGAGGGAGTTGTTACGGGTGTTACAAACGAACGGATCACTCTCGACAACAAACGGTTCTATAAAGTAAGCCCCAAGACTGAGAGCTTCATCGCCTCGTCAAAGCAGTTGACATCGATCATTTCGACCGACCATCGTTACGTTCAACTGGGCATCAAGTCTGGCACCGTCATCTGGATCTCCACGGTTGGCATAGTTACGCGCACTGATCCGCCGATCGCTCGCTACACGGGAACGTTCTTAAGAAAGGACGCCGATGGTCGCGCTGTATTCAAGGATGGCACCGTTCTGTCGGTTCGAAGTGGCGTGAAGTTCCCCGATGTCAACAAGAAGATTGCAGTCACGATCGATCCATCTGCCCACGAGATAATCGAGTTCCCTGGAGCTTAGGGGAGCCTAGGTTTTCCCTTCGGAAATGTCTCTTAGGTCGGCTAGGTCGTCGGCGTCGAAGGTAGTAGGCGGTGTGGCTCCAACTTCCGACGTTACGTGGCTACTATCGATGGCCCAATGCATGGCGGACTTCTTGTTGGTGGAATGACCTAGGTGTTC
>JBDSRR010000261.1:0-2981 GCA_039929185.1 Actinomycetota bacterium | reverse complement strand
CGGTCAGGCGTTCCGCAACCTTTCCATCCCGATCCTCGCAACCGGCCCAAACGCAAAGCTATACGCGGTCTACGCCGAATATCGCCCCGCCCCCAAACCGCGAGACGAAGACGGTATGCAGGCTGACATCATGCTGATCAGCTCGACCGACGGCGCCCTGACCTGGAGTGCGCCAGTGAAAGTCAACCAAGACTCGACTAATGCCGATCAATTCCAGCCGTATGTGACGATCACGCCAGGGGGTCAAGTTAATGTGGCGTATTTCGACCGGCGCAACGATCCGCAGGTCATCGACGCGGGGACTGTTATTCACCCCGGAAACTTTTTCATAGACCTTTACCTCTCCCGTTCCGACGATGGTGGGACAACCTTCAAGGACGTGAGGCTCTCGCACGCCAGTTGGGATCCGTCGATCAATCCGCCGATCTCATCTTCGGGAGCCTTCATCGGCGACTACCAGGGACTGGTTGCCGACAACTGTTTTGCCGTTGCCTTTTTCAACGACACGCACCTGGCGAATCCCCTGGCGAGTGACCCTGGGTTCGACGCTGGGCTTGCCCGCTCGGAATTCCAGCAGGTGTTTGCATGGCGGGTTCCGAACACCAAGGCGTTTGCAGGTTCGGGGGACGACTGCACGAATCTGGGAGCCTTGGGCACGCCGAGGCCTGACAGAGTTTTGGCCGCTACCGGTGAAACCGATAGGAGACCGCTCGGCATGGCGCTGATCGCCGTCGCGCTTTTAACGTTTCTTCTCCTAGGGAATCTATCTGGCCGTCGGCCCGTGTAGCCACTGCCGTCTTCGTCTCTTCGCCGTAACGGTTAGTGGTCCGCTTCCTTGCCGAGGTCAAGAAGTGGTTCGCTGCGTGTAGATCGCAGGATTGGCTTGGGTTCGGCTAATCTTGTGCCCGAATGAGCGCGGAACTATTTCAACTACTAGACATCGATGGCAACCTCGATCACGAGGCGGCTAAAGGTCTTGATCTGAAGGAACAGGATCTTCTCGAACTGTTCCGTTTGATGCTGCTCGTGCGCCGTGCTGATGTAGAGGCAACGGCTCTTCAACGTCAGGGCGAGTTGGCGGTTTATCCGCCGCTAGTGGGACAAGAGGCTGCGCAGGTCGGGAGCGCCTTCGCGCTCGACCAAGGCGATTTCGTGTTTCCTTCTTATAGGGAATTGGGCGCGGCCGTTGTAAGAGGCATCGACCTGGTTGACTATCTAGCTTTTTATCGTGGAACTTGGCATGGTGGAGCCTACGATCCGTTGGAATCTCGATTCGGTATGGTGTCGGTACCTATCGCAAGTCAGATCGTGCATGCAGTTGGGTACGCTTTGGGAGCCAAGCTCGACAACAAACCCATCGTCACAATGGCTTATTTTGGCGATGGGGCAACCTCGCAAGGCGACTTCCATGAGGGGTGCAACTTCGCTTCGGTGTTCAAAGTTCCGTTGGTTCTGTTCTGTCAGAACAATCAATGGGCCATCTCTGTGCCGGTATCGGCTCAAACGGTGGCCCCGATCCACGCGAAGGCTTCGGCCTACGGGATGCCGGGCATATTCGTTGATGGAAACGATGTTCTTGCTGTATACGTGGCTACAAAAAAGGCAGTTGACGCCGCCCGATCAGGCGAAGGCCCAACTCTTATCGAAGCTTTGACTTACAGGCTCGGCCCCCACTCGACCGCTGACGATGCTGGTAAATATCAACCCAAAACTGAGATCGAAAAGTGGCAACGTCGCGACCCCATCGACCGCTACGCGAAGTTTTTGCGCAACGAGGGATCGTTGACGAGCGAACTTGAAGAGGAATATGAAACCGCCTGCGATGTCCTTGCTGCGCATGTTCGAGCGGGAGTTGTTGGTGCCGCGCCACCGCCACTTACTGACCTATTCCGGTGGGTGTTTGCCGAGCCGACTCCGCACTTGCTGCGTCAACAGCAAAACCTTTTGTCGGAAGCTGAACACGATGGCTGAGGTGACCATGGCGGAGGCCTTGAACGAAGCCCTTAGAGGTTCGCTTCAGCGCGACGATCGGGTTTTAGTTCTTGGCGAAGACATCGGCAAACTTGGCGGAGTGTTTCGCATCACCGACAAATTGCAAGATGAGTTTGGGCCCGAACGCGTCTTCGACACCCCCCTAGCTGAGTCGGCCATCCTTGGTGCTTCGCTGGGGCTTGCGATGTACGGCTATAAGCCAGTAGCCGAGATCCAGTTCGATGGCTTCGTCTATCCCGGTTTCAATCAGATCGTTTCTCACATCGCGAAGATGCGATATCGAAGTCGGGGCCGCGCTGGTGTCCAGATGGTCGTTCGGATACCGTTTGCCGGGTCGATCGGTGCCGCCGAGCATCACTCTGAAAGTCCCGAAGCGTACTTTGCCCACACGGCGGGGCTAAAGGTGGTCGTGCCTTCTTCTGCTCTTGAGGCATTTGACTTGTTAACGCAATCGATCGACGATCCCGACCCCGTCATATTTCTTGAGCCCAAGAGCCGTTATTGGGCGAAACAGACCGGAGAATTAGGTGCGAATTCATTACCTATCGGCAAGGCCGCCATCGCGCGCGAGGGACACGATTGCACCATCGTGACCTACGGTGCCATGGTGACCAGGGCTCTGGAAGTTGCGACTGCGGCTGCAGAGGATGGCGTAGAGATCGAGGTTATCGATCTACGTTCTTTGGTTCCATTCGATCTAGAAACAATTGCCGCGAGTGTCTCCAAGACCAAGCGAGCCGTCGTTGTGCATGAAGCTCCACTCACGGCAGGGTTCGGCGCTGAAGTCGCAGCGCAGGTCACTGAAGAAGTGTTTGCTGATCTAGAGGCCCCCATCCTGAGGGTCACTGGTTATGACACCCCCTATCCTCCTGCGAAAGTTGAAAACCATTACGTTCCCAGCCTCGACCGTATCCTCGGCGCGGTAGATCGCCTCCTTTCTTACTGATGGCTGAACATCACTTTCGTCTACCCGATCTTGGCGAAGGGCT
>JBDSRR010000260.1:0-4175 GCA_039929185.1 Actinomycetota bacterium | reverse complement strand
CCTTGGGCTCGGCGGTGCATTCCTCTACTTCTTCGTTTGGCGTCGCAGACGGGCCGCTTAGGCAGGCTTCCTTCAGGCTGCACCGGTAGAACATTTCAGTAGGCGGGCTCAGCGATCGTAGTGAAGGGCGCAGAACAAGCGCATCCTGCTCAGGGTCGAACTCGACCTTTTAGTAGATCTGCCGGAAAAAGCGGCTGGATTACTTAGAGGTCAGGTTCTAGGGCAGGAGTCCTTGCGTCGGCGAGGGCGAAGGGGCGGGGGGTAGTGGGGCTTCGCCTGGGTCGTCGGTTGGCGGAGGTCCATATGCCGGGTATGAGCCCTCAACTATCGCGTTGTCTGCAACGTCTCTGAATAGCGCCCTAGATTCATCCGCTAGGTAGACGACGCTGGCTTTGCCCGCAGTACCGACGCGCCCCGGGGCAACTACATTTCGGACGTTCGAGGACGTGGTCACGCGTGCCAATATTCCGAGGCGCACGAAGTCGGCTGGGGATATGTCCAGCCGCACCTCGGATAACAAGATGTTGAGCCAACGCTCAACCCCTGCTTGATCGAAGGTTTCAGCTCGCAACTTCTTGAGAACATCCAGCATGAGCCGTCCCTGGTTCTCGGAGCGGGCGAAATCCCCCGAGGGAACGTGACGATTGCGGCTGAACTGCAACGAGTTTTCCCCGAGCATGTGATGCCACCCTTGCTGAAAGTACGCCCCCGAATTGACGTCGTTCATGTCGTATGGGACGTAGGCGTCGACTCCGCCCAGTCGATCGACTACGTTTCGCATCCCCTCGAAGGCGGTCAAGATGTAGAACTGGATAGGTAAGCCCGTGACTTCTCTTACCGTTCTTACGGCAAGGGTCGCTCCACCCAATCGCAGGGCTTCATTGATCTTGCGTTTGCCGTGTCCTGCGATATCAACGTATGAATCGCGTGGGATGCCCAAGATGGTTCCTCGCCTGGTCTTTGGGTCAAGGGCAAGGATGTGGATCGAATCGGATCGAGAACGCTCAGGGTTTCCACTTCGCGCATCGCTTCCAAGGACGAGAACGAACTGCAGCCCGCCGTTGTCATCGACTGTTCCAGCAAATGGCACTGCAGGGCCGGGGGGCTTGCCGTTTGGTGGCACTGATCCTTGTTCGTTGGGTTTGGTGAATCGGGGGACCGAACCCACAGGATCACTGGGAGGGCTAGGGGGCGGGGGTGGGGGTGCAACAGGCACAGGCGAAGGAGAAGCCGAAGGAGATGGTGACGGCAGGGCGATCTTGCCAACGATGATCGTTGGCTGGCGGACGTTTCGGACCCAGAGGTTCGCTCCTGCGCTGGTCAGATTCAGGAAGACCGACACTGCGAGGAACCACCGGCCCACTCTTGTTTCGAAGACCTTCATCGTCATCATGGTAATCTCGATGTCTTCAAGGAGTTGCTAATGAAACAAGGAATCCATCCAACATACGAAAAGGCCACCGTGCGCTGCTCATGCGGCAATACGTTTGAGACCCGATCGACCAAGGCAGATATCCATTCTGACCTTTGCTCGCAATGTCACCCGTTTTACACCGGCAAGCAGAAACTCGTCGACACCGGTGGGCGCGTTGAGCGTTTCCAAAAGAAATATGGCGAGCGCAAGATGCCCGGCTCCTCCTCATAGGGGAAAGTGGCATCTAAACCCTCGATAGGGGGACAAGCTGTGATGGAAGGTGTGATGATGCGCGGCCCCCGCTCTTGGGCGGTTGCGTGTCGCCAGCCCACCTCCGAGATAGCCGTCCAGGTGCATTCGATCCCCAGCGTGAAGTCCAAGTTTTTCAGATTGCCCTTGATCCGGGGAGCGTACGTTTTGGTCGAGTCGATGACTCTGGGCATCAAAGCTTTAAAGATTTCCGCCGGATATGCACTGCAAGGATCTACGGAAGAAGAACAAGCCGCGCCGGAACGTGCCATCGGGTGGAGTCTCGGTTTCGCGCTGGTTGCCTTCAGCGCCCTTTTCATCGCCCTTCCGGCTTTCCTTTCCAAAGTGGGCGGCAGAGCCATCGGCGTTACGGGGGACTTCCAGCAGAATCTGGTGGAGGGCGCAGTTCGGATCGGTTTCTTCTTGGGATACATCTTCCTCATCTCGTTGATCCCCGACATCAGACGTGTTTTTCAATATCACGGGGCTGAGCACAAGACCATCTACGCGTACGAGAACGACGATCCTTTGGACCCTGAAGTCGTTGACAATTACTCAACATTGCACGTGAGGTGCGGCACGAACTTCTTGTTCATCGTCATGTTCTTGACGATCGTCGGCCACTTCGTACTTGACGCGACACTTACTCGATTTGGAATCGTCTCGATCCCCATTAGAGTTGCCTTACGCATCTTGGTGATCCCGCTGCTAGCCGGAATCTCATACGAAGTGATCCGTGCAGCGGGCCGCAAAGATGATTCCGTTTTGTTCAAGCTGGTGAGCCTCCCGGGCCTGGCATTGCAAAAAGTAACAACTCGCCCTCCCACCCGTGACCAGATCGAGGTCGCCATCAAGGCGATGGAAGCAGTGATCGAGCGGGAATCGCAGGTTGTTTGATCGACTCGACGAACTCGACGCCAGACTCAAGAAGGTGCAAGCAGACTTGATGCTCCCGGCAGTTCTGGCGGACCCTGCGCAGATACGTGAACTTGGGAAGTTGAGCAGTGAGCTAGCCGAGGTTGTACTGCCGTATCGACTATGGAAACAAGCCTCAGCAGCCGCAGCCCAGGCCGAACAGATGCTGGCCGCAGAATCTGACGTCGAGATGCGCGAAATGGTCCAACAGGAGATCAACGAACAGAAGAAGATCGCATCGGACCTCGAAGAGGAGTTGCGCTTGCTGTTGATCCCGACAGATCCCAGCGATAGCAAGGACGTGATAGTTGAGATCAAAGCTGGTGAGGGTGGCGATGAGTCCGGATTGTTCGCGGGCGATCTGTTCAAGATGTACACCCGCTACGCAGAACGTAAGTCGTGGAAGATCGAGATCATGTCATCGGACCCCTCGTCAGTCGGCGGCCTGAAAAGCGTCACTTTTGCCGTCAAAGGCAAAGGTGCCTTTAGTCGGTTGAAACACGAGGCAGGCGTTCACCGCGTTCAACGCGTTCCTGAAACTGAGTCGCAAGGTCGCGTCCACACATCTGCAGTGGGGGTTCTCGTGTTTCCGGAGGCCGAGGAAACTGAAGTTCAGGTAGATCCGAAGGATCTGCAGATCGATGTTTATCGCTCCAGTGGACCGGGCGGACAATCGGTCAATACAACCGACTCTGCTGTGCGCATAACGCATCTTCCAACCGGTCTGGTTGTTACCTGCCAGGACCAGAAGTCGCAATTGCAAAACAAAGACAAAGCCTTGCGCATCCTGCGTGCCCGACTCTTGCAGGCTGAACTCGATCGTCAGATGGCGGAACAGTCCGCAGCGCGAAAAAGTCAAGTGCGCACAGTCGATAGATCCGAGAAGATCCGTACCTATAACTTCCCGCAGAATCGTGTCACCGACCATCGAGTGAAGGTCTCAGTGCACAACATCCCAGAGGTGCTTGATGGCGGTATCGATCAGTTCATCGACGCCTTGATCGCCCAGGAGCGAACCGAACGCCTTGGCGAGGTTTCCATATGAAGGTAAGTGATGCCCTTGCCATGGCAACGGACAGGACCGGTGATCGCACAGAGGCGGAAGTGCTGCTGGGACATCTTCTGGATCAAGATCGGGTCGGTGTTTATCTGCGCGGTCAGCAGTTACTCGATTCATTGCAGATCAGGAGGTTGGGATCCATGGTGAAACAGCGTGTCGCCGGGTTTCCTTTGCAGTACGTCACCGGAGTGCAGAGTTTCCGCGGACTCGATGTCGAAGTTGGGCCGGGGGTCTTGGTGCCCAGGCCGGAAACCGAACAAGTCGTGGAAAGTGCGTTGGAATTGATCGCAGAGATCGAGGCGCCAATCATTTTCGATGTCTGTACCGGATCGGGGGCTATGGCGCTGTCCTTAGTAGCGGAACGGCCCGATGCCGTGGTGTTTGCGAGCGACATCAGCGCCGATGCCCTGTCGTTTGCTTACCGAAATGGTGCTGGAAGCAAAGTCGATTTCCGGTGTGGCGACCTTTTCGACGCGTTTTCAACCGACTTGCTCAACAGAGTCGATCTGGTGATTTCTAACCCCCCTTACCTTTCAG
>JBDSRR010000259.1:0-9275 GCA_039929185.1 Actinomycetota bacterium | reverse complement strand
ACGATCAAGAGCACGATGCCGGCCAGATAGCCGATGGCCCAGGCCGTCATACCTGGAGAATTATGAGGCATCAGAAAGCCAGTTCCATGTCCGGCCCCGCTGGCCGCCCTCAGTGTCAGTGGAGATTGAAGGAATTTTGGGGTGATGTACCAGAGGGTCTCGATGGCGGCCGAGGTTCCAGCGTTGAGATTGCTTGACTGCAGACGAACAAGGATGTGCAACAAAGCCACGCCACCGATCAATTGATTGACGAAGAACGAGATCACAGCTACCACGATCGGGATGCTGATGAATGTGGAAAGAAGTGTCGTGAGTGTGACCAGTACGGATAGATTGAAGGCTGCGCTCGCCCAGTGTCCCCATAAGTCAACACTGATCCCACCACCACCGACAACGCTCACGATCTGCATCTCAACCGCTACCAAGGCGCAAAATCCGACCACGATGACGATGCTGGCGGCCAGCCGTCCAAGGGCGTACTGCCAACGGTCGACCGGTCTGGCGAGCACAAGCGTTGCCTCGCCGTTGGAAAATGGTTGGCCCACGTTTCCCATCGAGACCGCCAAGGCAACGAAAACCGCGAAGATACCCAAGAATCCCAGCGAGGCGAAAGTTGCAATAGCCAAGCCGTTTGCACGGTCACCCCCACGTCCAAAAAGAACGGCGGCTTGATCCTGGGTGGCCGCGAAATATAGGAGCACTGCCATCGTTATCAGCGACACGATGGTCGCGGCGAAGATGAGCTTGCAACGGGAATGCTCTTTGATCGCCGATTTCGCGATCACAGCCATGGTTCTCAAGACTTGGCCTTTTCGACGAGGTCGATGAAGACCGTCTCAAGGTCGCTTCCTTCAGGTACCAAGTCGTCAACACTTCCTTCAGCTAGAACATTCCCCTGATGAATTATCAGGACCCGGTCGCAGATGCGCTCCACTTCACTCAGCAGGTGCGAGTTCAACAAGATAGTGACTCCAAGGTCTTTGAGTCCTTGCAGGACGTTGCGAACGTCACGCCGGCCCAATGGGTCGAGGTCGGCGGTGGGTTCGTCGAGGACTAGCAATTGCGGGCGCCCGAGCAGCGACTGAGCCAGAGCGAGCCGCCTTACCATGCCCTTTGAGAATGCTTTTACGCGTTTAGGTCCGTCGACGAGTTCAGCCTGTGTGAGAAGTTGCGTGATCTGTGCTTCTGCTTCCTGTTTCGAATATCCGATCAATTCAGCGTGAAGATTCATGACCTCGCGTGCTGAAAGGAATCCAGGGAAGGTGGGTACCTCGGAAGCAAATCCCACTGCACTTCGGGCTGATGCATGGGTAGGATCTTGCCCGAATACTTCGATGCTGCCGGCAGTTGGGTTGATGAGTCCAAGGAGGCACTTCACAAAGGTTGTCTTGCCAGCCCCGTTTGGGCCGAGGAGGCCGAAACACTCTCCTTGCTCGACCTTTACGTCCACAGCATTGAGTGCCCTGACGCGCTGGCGCCGTGACTTGTACTCCTTGACCAATCCCTTGACTTCGATCGCTGTCATCGCCTGGCAACATATCAGGTCAAATTGCTAGAATCCCGCAAGTGACGCACCGGGCGCCGCTAGGAATGGAGGGATAGATGAGACGACTCATGGCTAGTGCAGTGCTGCTTGCCGTTACGGTAGTTCCGCTGTTGGCGGGGTCTTCCGCAGTTGCAGGACCAGGTTCAGCAACCACAGCCATAGTCGCGATGGGCGACAGCTTTATTTATATCCGGTGAGGCTGGTCGCTGGCAGGGCAACAGCTTAAACCCCCTGCTGACGCGCGATGGAACGGATCGAGCCGCGGATTGCACTTGGTTTGGATCTTGCACCTACGACGCGCACCGGGTTTATGGCACCAGTTACGACAACGGGTGCGACCGCTCCGATGTCGCTGAGATCGCGAGCGCTGCGATTTCGGTCAACGAAAAGATCAATATCGCATGCTCGGGGGCCCAGACCGCAAATATCTGGCGAGCATCGCAGGGAGGCCAAATTTTTAAAGGTGAGGCGCCTCAAGCGGACCAACTCGCTACCATCGCATCTGCGAAAAGTGTCAAGTTGATCGTGCTCAACATCACGGCTAACGATGTTGGTTTCAGCGATCACGTCATCAATTGCACGGTGGCTTGGTTTGGGGGACTTGGCCCCTGTAACCAGGCAGAACAGACCGACATAGTGGCTCGCACACCCGCTGCCAAGACCGGTTTGCGGAAGGCTATCGATGAGATTCGCGCGGTCATGACGGGTGCGGGCTATTCGTCATCACAGTATCGGTTGGTCCTGCAGGGATATTCGTCACCGATACCGATCGGCCGTAACATCCGATATGCGGAATCAGGCGGAGATCGATGGAACTACGGCGGCTGTCCTTTCTATGATGCTGATGCCGACTGGGCGAAGAACACAGCGACCCCATACATAGTCGACAGCATGAGATCGGTCGCCGCTGAAAAAGGCGTGCAGTTCCTCGACGTGCGTGATGCTCTCAATGGACATGAGGTTTGCCATAAGAGTTCCTCTCTCGTTGACGGGTCGAATCCTGTTTCTGGTGTTTCGAGCGAGTGGGTGCGTTGGTTGAACTCAGGCTGCTGCCAGGGGGACTCTCAGGAGTCGCTGCACCCCAACGCCTTCGGACAAAAGGCAATAGGCATGTGTGTTGCCCTCATATATGCCAAGACAACGGGTAACTACACCTGCAAGAACACAAAGGGCAAGGACTTCAGCTACATGACCCTTAGCTCGATCACTTAACCAAGCACCGCTTCGCCGTTGTCCCGTAGAGATGAATAATCGCGCTCTGCGGGACAGTCGGGTAGTTTTATTGGATGTCGATCACTCAAAAGGATGTTGAATATGTGGCCAGGCTGGCGCGACTTGCGTTAGACGAAGACGAGGTCGCCGTCGTTGCCGAACAGCTGTCGAAGATCCTTGATCATGCGGCGCGCGTAACCGGCTTGGATACAGAAGGGGTTCCGCCGACCGCCCATGCCATCCCATTGAGCAATGTGGTGCGCGAGGATGAGGTGCGACCGTCGCTGTCGCAAGAACAGGCCTTGGTGAATGCTCCGCTCGAAGAGGCTGGACACTTCCGCGTCCCTCGGATCATCGAATGAGCGACGCCTTATGGCAGCGAACCGCGGCTGACCTCGCGAAGTTGATCTCAAATGGTGATGTCTCCGCGGTCGAAGTGACTTCGTCGGTTATCGAGCGGATGCAGGAGGTCGAGCCATCCGTGCGGTCCTTTGTCACGCAAACCCCGGAAGCGGCTCTGGCTACGGCCAAGTGGGTAGATGACGGGACTGCCGGTCCCATAGCGGGAGTTCCTCTGGCGCTTAAAGACATCATCTGTACGAAGGGCATTCGGTCTACGGCGTCGTCGAAGATGCTCGAGAACTATGTTCCACCTTATTCGGCAACTGTTGCGGCTCGCTTAGAGGAAGCGGGTCTGCCGATGGTTGGTAAGACGAACCTAGATGAATTCGCGATGGGGTCATCAACGGAGAACTCAGCTTTCTTTGCGACCCACAACCCGTGGGACCTAGAACGTGTCCCTGGAGGTTCGTCGGGCGGAAGCGCGGCGTCGGTGGCTTCAGGTCAGGCCATCTGGAGCCTTGGTACTGACACCGGAGGCAGCATCCGGCAGCCTGCGGCCCTTTGTGGTGTTGTTGGTTTGAAACCCACCTATGGGCTGGTTTCGCGCTACGGACTCATCGCGTTCGCATCTTCGTTAGACCAGGCTGGTCCGATCACGCGCGACGTGCGCGACGCGGCACTTCTCTTGAAGGCGATAGCGGGTCACGACCCACATGACGCTACGTCACTTCCGGATCCTGTGCCCGATTATGTGGGTGTCCTTGAAGAAGGCATAGATGGCCTCAGGATCGGCGTCGTCAAAGAGATATCGGGCGAAGGGCTGCAGCCCGGCGTCAAACAGCGTTTCGAAGAAGCCGTCGGACTGCTCAGGAAGTTAGGTGCACAAGTCGGGGAAGTGTCGCTTCCAACCTTCGAGTTCGGCATCGACATCTATTACCTGATCGCACCTGCTGAGGCATCGGCCAACCTTGCTAGATATGACGGAGTGCGCTATGGCTTGAGGGTCGATGGGCCCGATGTTGCCGCGATGAATGCCGCGACGCGCTCTGCTGGGTTTGGCCCCGAAGTGAGGCGCAGGATAATGCTCGGCACTTATGCGCTTTCAGCCGGTTATTACGATGCCTATTACGGCAAGGCCCAGAAGGCGCGAACCTTAGTGATAAGAGACTTCGAAAGGGCATATCGCGATTTCGACCTGTTGGTTTCTCCAGGTTCGCCGACAACTGCCTTTAAGTTCGGAGAGAAAACTGAAGATCCTTTGACGATGTATCTGTCTGATATCTGCAATGTCCCAACTTCACTCGCCGGAGCCGCCGCGATCTCAGTTCCATGCGGATTGTCTCCGGACGATGGCCTTCCTGTTGGCCTGCAATTTATGGCGAAGCCGCTCGATGAAAGCACGATGCTGCGAGCGGCTTATGCATTCGAACAAGAATTGGGCTTCGCGGATAAGCCCCCGATGTGGACATCACATTGAAAACCGAAGACCTGTTTACGACTATCGGCTTAGAGATCCACGTCGAGCTCAACACGGTTAGCAAGATGTTCTGCGGATGTGCAGTTGGGTTCGGCGGCGAGCCGAATACGCGGGTGTGTCCCGTGTGTTTGGGCCACCCAGGAACCCTACCCGTGCCCAACGGCAAGGCGATCGAATTCGCAACGAAGATTTCTATGGCTCTTGGGTGCGAGATCGCCCCTCGGTCGATCTTTCATCGCAAGAACTATTTCTATCCCGACATGCCTAAGAACTACCAGATATCCCAATACGACATACCTATAGGTTCTGGAGGTTTCCTCGACGTTGACCTAGATGGAGTTGTTCATCGAGTAGGCATCACGAGGGTTCATCTCGAAGAAGATACCGGCAAGAGCCTGCATATCGGCGGCGGCGGCAGGATCCACGACGCTGAGTATTCCCTTGAGGACTTCAACAGAGCGGGAACCCCTTTGGTGGAGATCGTTACCGAACCAGACATCACGTCCGCCGAGGTTGCTCGAGCCTTCGCGCAGGAGCTGCGTTTGATCCTTGAGTTCCTGGGCGTATCGGATGTCCAGATGCAAGAGGGCTCTTTGCGCATCGATGCCAACATCTCGGTTGCACGCGAAGGCGAACGGGGGACGAAAGCCGAAGTCAAGAACATGAACTCGATGCGTTCGGTCCTGCGGGCGCTGCTTTATGAGGAGCAGCGACAGCGCGAGGTTCTACAGGGCGATGGGGTGTTGGAGCAGTCGACCAGGCATTGGGACGAAAAGGCTGGCGTCACTCAGCCGCTGCGCACCAAGGAGTTCGCTTTCGACTATCGGTATTTTCCGGAACCCGATCTCGTCCCCATAGAACCATCCGTCGAGTGGTTGCGGCAGCTAACCGAAGAGATCCCAGAAGTGCCCGCGGAGCGCAGGAAGCGTTTGGTTGCCGAAATGAATCTCACCGCTTATGACGCTGGCGTTGTTTCTTCGTCAAGGGCCATAGCAGATTTCTACGATGCCGCGGTTGGGGCCGCGCGCAGTTCGACTCCCAAGCAGGTTGCAAACTGGATGTCCAATCAGCTGGCCGGTCTTCTATCTGAAGCAAAACAAAGCTTGGCGGAAGCAAAAATCTCGCCCCGCTCTTTCGCAGCCTTGGTAGATGCCGTGTCAGGTGGCGATCTGTCGAGGGTGCACGGCAACGAAGTTTTGATTGAGATGCTCGCCACAGGTCATGAGTCGGACGCGATCATCAAAGACAAAGGGTTTGGCGAAACGACTGACCGAGGGGCAGTCGAGTCTGTTGTCGATGACGTTCTTTCGGCCAATCCAGATGTGGTGGCAAGGTTAAAGTCCGGGGACTCGAAACCGATGGGGTTTTTGGTGGGTCTGATCATGAAGGCCACACGGGGACAAGCAAATCCGATCACCGTGAGGGAAATTCTCGATCTACGCCTAAAGGATTAATCGGGAATTACCGACACAATTACCTGAAGCAATCGCGGGGGCCGCGATTAGCGTCACGGCTTCCTAAAGAGAGGTGGTCAGATGCCTTCCATGAATGGTTTGCTCGTGCAGGACCCCTACCAGGACGTATTCCAAAGCGCCCCCCAACCAATGTGGATACTTGATCTCGAGACGCTGCGATTCCTCGATGTGAACAAGGTGTCGATTGGCGTCTATGGCTACTCCCGAGCGGAATTGCTTCTGATGACCAACGATCTCGCGGCATTTGCGCTGCCCAACAAGAACGGTCGTTTCGTGAAGAAGGATGGGACCGCCATCGATGTTCAATTGGCTTCGAGCGACATCACATTTCGTGGCAGGCCAGCTCGACTCATCATCCCCATCGATGTCACATCTCAAAAAGCGGCAAAGAGGGCATTGGTCGATGCCGACTCACTGGTTGGTGTTGAACGCCAGCTAAGAAAACATGAGATGCGAGCGACGCGTGAAGAGTTACGGCTAACAAACGCCGAACGCAGAAGACTACTGGCTAGTCTCGTGGGCGCACAGGAAGAGGAGCGCCGACGCATTTCTGCTGACATCCACGACGATTCTATCCAAGTGATGAGTGCGTTAACTATGCGGATCGAAGGTTTGACTAGGTCGATCCAAGACTCTGACTTGCGTACTCAGATGGAAAGCATCAGATCACATGCTGAGTTGGCTGTGCATCGCCTCCGGCTTCTTCTGTTCGACCTGCATCCCCTGAACCTTGTCTCCGAGGGAGTGGGGTCGGCATTAAGCGCCCACCTCGATCATTGGAAGTCGGATTCGCGGATGGATTATTCCTTTGAAGACAGGTTATCGACGCAACCGCCCCCCGACGTGGCCACAATCTTGTTTCGGGTGGGGCAGGAAGCTTTGAGAAACATCCGAAAGCATGCCAACGCTACCCGTGTTTCGGTTTCTCTGGTTCCACAGGATGACGGCGTTTTGTTAAGTGTCTCTGACGATGGTGTGGGTTTCGGTGTCCATCCTGATGACTTGTACCTTCCGGGTCACATTGGCATGCAGGCCATGCGGGAAAAGGTTGAGATGGCCGGGGGATGGCTGAAGGTCACGAGCGTCCCTGGGGTTGGCAGCGAGCTGGTTTTCTGGGTGCCCGATCACTCATCGATCGATCTGCGCGATAGCAGTGAGGTGTCTCCGATAGACTGACCTCCTTTTACAAGGAGGCGACAACTGTGCCATCTGTGCCATCTGTGCCAGCTGTGAATCAACGGCCCGAGATTTTAATGACCCCCGGGCCCACTCCCGTTCCGCATTTCGTACTTGAGGCTCAAGCCGCACCATTGGTTTATCACCGTGGACCAGGGTTCGCCAAGCTCCTAAACGAAGTAGTAGACGGTGTCAGGTGGCTGTTGGAAACGACTTCCGATGTCATCGTTTACTCATCGTCAGGGACAGGCGGCATGGAGGGCGCTGTCGCTAACCTGGTTTCGCAAGGGGACAAAGTGTTGGTGGTTTCTGTCGGATATTTCGGCGAACGCTTCCGCACTATCTGCGAACGTTTCGGCTGTGAAGTGACATACCTGGGGTACGAATGGGGTCAGGTGGCAAAGGCGCCCGACGTGGCAAAGGCCCTCGACGCCGACCCTGAAATCAGCATGGTATTCGTTCAGCATTCTGAAACATCCACGGGAGTTGTAAACGACGTCGAATCGATCGCGCGTGTGGTTCGTGAGCGAAACAGATTGATGGTGCTCGATGCTATCTCCAGCGCCGGTGCTATCGACATCCGCATGGATGATTGGGGCATCGATGTTTGCATCGGAGGATCACAAAAGGCTCTCGGCGCCTCGCCGGGTGTGGCATTCGTGGCGGTGGGCCCCCGTGCCTGGGAAGCGCATCGCAAGTCAACCGCACCTCGCTTTTACTGGGACTGGACCGCCTATAAGGATGCGTTCGAACGCCCTGAAGCTGAAAGCCCATGGACCCCTGCAATATCGGTGATAGCCGGACTAGCAGCTTCGATGCGGCAAGCTCGCGCTGAGGGTCGAGCTGAGATACTCAATCGCCACGCCCTACTTGCCCGTGCGGTCAAGTCTGGCATCCAAGCACTCGGCCTTGACCTTATGGGCGAAGATCCCGAGCGAGCCGTCGTAGTAACTGCAGTGCGAACTCCCGAGGGGCTAACGGATACTCAGATCGTCGGCTCTTTACGTTCGAAGCACGGCATCGTTGTAGCGCCGGGTCAAGGGCCCTTGAAGGGACAAGTATTTCGTATCGGTCATCTTGGTTGGTTTGAACCGTTAGACATCATCCGATTCTTCGCCGCTCTGGAGTTGGTGTTGGCCGATCTTGGATACACGGTTAAGTTCGGTTCCGCCGTCGCTGCTGCCGAGGAGGTATTGCGATAGAAACGCTCAAGGTTCTTGTCGCAGAATCTCTAGCGGAAGAGGGAGTAGAGATGCTGCGTGGCGTGGCCACCGTTGACGTAAAGCTCGACTTAAGTCCGCAGAACCTTCTCGATGTGATAGGCGGGTACGACGCGGTGATCGTGCGATCAGCAACCAAGATAGATGCAGAAGTTATTGATAACGCGCCAAGGCTGAAGGTGATCGGTCGGGCAGGTACAGGGTTCGACAATATCGACGTCGACGCCGCGACCCGCAAGGGCATCTTGGTTGTGAACGCCCCCGAGTCGAACACTTTGGCTGCTGCTGAACACACGATGGCGCTACTTCTCGCCATGGCTCGTAACATCCCCGTTGCGAATGCATCTTTGAAGGCCGGGCGTTGGGAGCGCAGTCTTTTCGTAGGTGTGGAGCTGCATGGCAAGACACTTGGTGTCTTGGGGCTGGGTCGCATCGGCACTTTGGTGGCGCAGCGTGCGGCCGCTTTCGGCATGCGCCTGCTGGCCTACGATCCTTATGTAAGTCGCAACCGGGCGGCACAGTTGGGCATAGAACTTGTAGAGACCGTCGACCAGATCTGCCAACAGAGCGATTTCATTTCGGTTCATCTACCCAAGACCTCCGAGACCAAAGCAATGCTCGGTGCTCAGCAGTTCTCCTTGATGAGACCCGGGGTGCGTATCGTCAATGTCGCAAGGGGAGGCCTTATCGACGAGGTTGCTCTGGCTGATGCTTTGCAAACGGGAAAAGTTGCGGGAGCGGCTCTGGATGTATTTGACCAGGAGCCACCAGACCCGGGTCCTATGTTCGACAACGAAGCAGTCGTTGTGACGCCCCATCTGGGTGCC
>JBDSRR010000258.1:0-3497 GCA_039929185.1 Actinomycetota bacterium | reverse complement strand
CTAACATGCCGAACGCGATGCCGATCGGTGGTCCTATCGAGCCAGCTTGGTCAGCGGTACGGAATATGGTGCCGACCAGCATCGCCGTTCCGGTCGCGACCAATGAGAACAGCAGGAGCAGTGCCGCAGCAGCGAATGGATCTCCGAAGTTGACGTCGAATAGAAATATCCCAGCGACTAAAACTATCAGCGCCTGCACTATCGTGATCGTGAATCGTCCCAGGGTCTCGCCGAGCAAGATCGTGCGCGCCGAGGTGGGAGTTCCGAGTACTCGCCTTGTGATGCCCAACCGTCGCGTTTCTATCAGGATGCCTGCTGACGCGAGTGCAGTGATGAATAGCGTCAATACCAAGTTAGCGGATGCTGGGTATCCGTAACCATCAGGAAAGGGTTCGCTCTCCTGTCCGATGCTCGTGCTTGTTATTGCCAAGGCATCGGTTTCGCTTTCTTCGAGTTGGCGCGCTGTTACCAATCGTGTTTCGAAATCGCGGCCCCCGGCGTCGAAACGGGCGGCTTGAACTAGTTTGGCCTGTTCGGCCACGGCTGCAGACAGAGTTGCGCGTACCGCCGCTGGGGCGTTGCGCGCTGGGTTGATGATGAAGCCGACCTTTACTATTCCGCCCTCTTTGAGCGCGCGATCGTAGTTGGCGGGGATGGTTACCCCCGCGGTTTGTTGGTCACGTTGGATGGCTTTGCGCATGGCTTGGATGGAATCGAAACTTGTGATGTTGAATGTATCGGTCGAGCGCAGTTCGTTCTCCAGTTCGGCACTGAGCGGTCCTGTGCTGCCGTTTACTAATCCAACCGAAATCTTTGAGCCAGCCTTGAAGATCGAAACTCCGATGATGAGAGTGATCAAAACCGGCAATAGCAGCATGAAGAATAGGGCCGTTGGGTCGCGAAAGACGCGCTTAAAGGAAATCATGGCGATGACCAAGATCTTTGTCATGCGATCACCATCCTCTTAGCGCGCAGCACCGCGATGGAGCCTGCAACCAATCCGAAGGCCAACATCGCGGCCAGCCCTGGCAAGATAGTTGCGAACCCTCCACCTACTGTTAGTAGGTCGTTGAACGACCGCAGTGCCCATCCGTTAGGGGTCAGCAACGAAAGCTTTCGGAATAGTTCGGGCGCCTGATTGATGGGGATGAAGTTGCCGCCTAACAGCGCGAGCCCCATCGTGAGGATGCTCCCAAGGCTGTCCGCCTGCTGTTCGCTGTGCGTCATGGAAATCATCAACGCAGTTAGTCCCATTGCGGCGATAACTATTGCAACGCATATCGCTGCTAGCGCTAGAGGGTTTCCCAAAGGCGCCCCGAATACGAGCGATATGGCCAACAGAAGCGTTCCAAGGCTGGTGAGACCAAGAACGAAGGAGGCGATCGATTTGCCGAAGACGATGGTCATCGGGCGGATCGGTGACGCCGCCAGGCGCTGCAGCGTTCCTTCGCGACGTTCCGAAAGGATGCTTCTTGGTCCGAATTGCACGGTGAAGAACAAAAAGAAGATGGCCATCGAAGGCCCGAAATAAGACGCGGGCGGAAGTTCTCTAGTTGCGCCGCTGACCGCTGCGAGTTCGATGGGCAGGCGCTCGGTAGTTACGGCTTGTGAAAGCCGCGCGATCTGTTGTGGAGTGGGATCTGTACCCGAAGCTATCGCTGTTGCTATCGAAAGGCGCCCAGCGTTTAACTGAGCGGCGTAACCAGTGGCGATCGCCTCAGCGATATCTCCCGAGATCTGTGCGTCCGGCGTGCGAAGGATCTGGATATTCGCAGGTCCACCCGCGACGAATGCATCGCTGCTTCCGGATACGAAAACAAACCCGCCGCTCGCTTTGCCGTCTTCGATCATCTTGCGGGCGGCCCCCTCTGTTGCAACATCTTGGAATGTGAAGTCGTCCTTCAACGCGGTGGTGACCGCTTTGAAGGACTGTCCAACCAGGCCTCCGTCGTTGTCGACGACGAGATATGTGGGATGAAACGAATCGTTGTTTCCGCCGAAAGCGAGACTGATGATGCTGGCCAACGCGAAAGGCGCGATGAATGCCGCGATGATCGCGGATCGATCGCGGATGCGGAGCTTCAAGTCTTTCGCTGCGATCAAGAGTGCTTGTCTCATGGTCAGTCCCTTAGAGCCTTTCCGGTTAGATGTAGGAACACGGCCTCTAAGTCGGGCTCGATGACTTCGATACTGGCTACATCCGCTCCCGTCTGGACTGCGACCTCGAGGATCTTGGGCAGCAATTTCGTGCCCCCATGACCGAGCAGATGTAAGCCCCCTTCGACAACAGAAGCCTCTTCGACCCCCGGGATTCGCTTCGCTTCGTGCGCGAACGACTCCAGATCGCCGGTGACGGTGAGTTCGATGCGGTCGGTGTGCCCGAGCGTTTCGACGAGTTCTCGCCGCGTGCCTTGCGCGATCAGTTTGCCGTCGTCGATGATGCCGACGCGATCGCAGAGTCGTTCAACCTCCTCCATGTAGTGAGATGTATATAGAACGGCGATCCCTTGGGAACGAAGTGATTCAACGTTTTCCAGGATGGCGTTTCTACTTTGCGGGTCGACGCCAACGGTCGGCTCGTCGAGGATCAACAATCGCGGCTCGTGAAGAAGGCCTGCCGCTATGTTGATCCTTCGTTTCATGCCGCCGGAATAAGTAGAGATTCGCTCTTTGCCGCGCTCGGTCAATCCAACGACTTCAAGTACTTCGTCAACCCGTGTCGCTAGCGCCTTCTTGGACAGCCCGTACATGCGGCCCCAGAACCGAAGGTTCTCGAGGCCGGTCAAGTCGGGGTACAGCGCGATGTCCTGCGGTACGTAGCCGATGGCCTTCTTGGCTTCGATAGACTTCGTGTTCATCGACTTGCCGTCAACGTTGACGTCACCGCCGTCGCGAGTAAGCAGACCGCAGATCATCGAAATAGTCGTTGTCTTCCCCGCCCCGTTGGGTCCGAGTAGACCGTAGGATTCTCCGGCGGCTATCTCGAACGAAACGCCATCGACGACCGTTCTGTCTCCGTAGACTTTCTTAAGATCTCTACATTGCAAGATGTTCTGGCTCATCTGCTATCTGCCTTCCTCTTTCGTTTGGGATTCAATGCGGCGATCACAACGTCGCACCACTGCACCGCGGCTTCGAGGTGCCTTAAGCCAAGTTGCGCAGTGAGTTTTGGGTATTCCAAAGGGATGGCCTCGGTCATCGGCTTGAAAGTTTCGAGTGCCTGCGCATTTTCGTCCCGATACTTGACGACCATCGCAAGCAGCTGTTCGCGCGGGATCCGCTCTGCGAAGAAAAACTTGACCAAAAAGCCAGATCGGAAGCGTTCTTGCTGGTAATCAGGTTCTAACAGCCACGTGTCGAGGGCTTTAGTTCCGAGTGGAGTCAGTTTGAAGGTGCGCTTATCCGGCAGTCTCTCCTGACGGATGTCCGTTCCCTCTAAGTAACCCATCTGTTCGAGTCTCGACAATTCCGAATACACCTGACTCTTTGATATCGGC
>JBDSRR010000257.1:0-32651 GCA_039929185.1 Actinomycetota bacterium | reverse complement strand
GGTTGGGTTTGAACCAGCAGATCGATGTCTATGAATCGCTCGGGTTTGGTGTCACCGAATGGCGGATACTGACTCTTGCTGTCCCACTTCACTTCGAATTCCCAAACCTTCTTGCCTGACTTCCAGTCGAACCCCACCATCTTGTGAGCCATAGACACCGGCACATAGACAACGCCGCCAGCGACCACTGGGCTCGATACATTCGATGCTTGATGTTCCCATGGTCCGTTCTTGCAGTTGTCAGCCTTTAAGCAATGTGCGCCGTTGTTGCTTGTGTATAGGTCGATGCCGTCGCGCCGCCCGGAGTAGGCAGCGTCGCGGTCGCTATCAGGTATCACATCGAATGCAACCTTGAATACGGAAGGTTCGCCCGCGTCGTTTATGGGGTCATCCCAATCCATAGCGTACAGGTGACCATCTTGGTTAGGCGCGTAAACAACGCGCTTTCCGTCTTCCCAATTGGCGAGAGCGAAGCTACCGGAAAAGACCGCTCCCCCCAAGACCCCGTCTGCTCGACTGTCCGTATAAGTGGGAAGCACCCCCTCGCGGTTGACCGACACGACACCGCAATCGCTCCTGTCGGCGCAGTCACCGTATGGATGTCGCCACCCTGGATGGACTTTCATCTGCTCCTCATCGTCGCTGGCGCAGACCCTTCCACCGCAAACAGTTTGGATCGCCTCTTCATCGAGTCGCACCAATCGGTTATTGAGTGACGAGCGCAGCATGTCGCCGGTGACGTTGTCGGTGATTCCTACCACACCATCGACGGCGAACCCCAGGTCCATCGCGTGGTGCAGAACGCTGTACTCACCGCGGAGTTCCCCGTTAGCCACATCGTGTAAGCGCAGTACGCCGTCCTCTCCGTAGGCTTGGATGCGTCCCCTGGAGCAAGAAAGGCCCGGACGCGCTTCGAAGCGCCGAGTTGAGCGACCAAGGGCAGCCAGATCTGGGACCTTTGGACTTGCTGGGAAGTCTGGCCATATCCCCTCGCCGGGAAAGTCAGTTGCTCCGGAATAGATACTCCAAACCTTCTTTCCGCTTTTCGCGTCGACGGAGTACAGGTTGTGCTGTCCTTTCGAGTAGATGCCACCAAGGACTTCAAAGTGGACCCTACCTTCGCAAACAGCGACTTTCGATATCGCCTTGTTGTAGTCGGTTGTAGTTACTTGGTACGACCACAACTTGCGACCGGTCTTGGCGTCGAGTGCATATAAGAAGCCGTTGGTCGCGGTCGTGTAATAGATGCCATTCACGATTTGTGGTTGGTTAGCATTTGGGTAACCGCCAAAATGGCCGCCGCTGCGTGGATCAGGAGCGAACCGCCAAACTACTTCTCCCGTTGCTGAGTTGAGTGCCACAACCGAGTTCGTTCCGGCACCACCGAGGATGACTTTGTTGTCGAAGACCAGCAATGGACTCAACGGATATATCCCGGAAGGAAGGTCCGATAGTTTCGTCTGCCAGCGCAGCGAATGAGTTCTTGCAGCGGGCGCCTCGATGAAGTGGTTGCCGTTTGGGCCGGTGTCGTAGGTCCACTCGCTTGCCATCGCACCAGCAGGCAATCCGAAGAGGATGACAGTCGTCACACAAGCCAACAGCTTTTTCACGAGATCAAGTACCTGAATCGTTCCGGCACCTTCAACCCCGCTGGTACGAGAGTGAAGAATCCGCCGCCGGTGTCTACGGCGGGGAAAAACTCGGCCCCCGCGGCGGTCTCGGACTTCGTGAAGCCCCAGCCCCACATGTCATCGGCGCCGATGCCTTCGCGTCGGGCATCGAATGTTATGGGTGTGCCGACTCCGCGAAAGTCTTTAATCTTCGGTAAGCCCGATGCTATCGACCCATGGGTTTTCGCTGCCGACAGAAGCTTTACGGCGTCGTATATCGAAGAAGACTTGATGGGTGCGATGTCGTTTTCCTGTTTACGAAAGTCTTTGTGAAACCTGCGAACGTTAGGCTCATCTATCCAGGGCCCAGACCACTGACCTACTGAAAGGATCCCTTCGCGAAATGCCGTGGGAACTATCTGCGCCACTGCGTTTTTGCCGAAACCCGGTCCCGTTACGTTGGTTGGAACGGCAAGTTGGTAAGCGATGTTCGATCGATGCACGTCGATGACAACTCGCGCGGCTTCGGCTGGGTCTTCTGTCCACACGACCAAAACTTGGGCCCCCGAGTCTGATGCCGATGACACTGCCGTGTGAACCTCGCCTCCCGTATCGAACGAGATCTCTTCAACCAAACTTGCGCCCTCCTTCCTTACCGCATCGGCGAATGCAGGGCCCCCTTGCTGACCGTAGGGGGCGTTTTCGGCCAGGAGCGCGATCCGCGCATATCTGCGATGACGCACAAGATAAGAGGCAAGCGATCTGGCTTGAAGTGTGTTGCTTGGGGCCAACCGATAGCTCTTAGGTTCGTCGGTGGCGCCGTCGGTTGTGATGTAGGCATGTATAAGCGGCACGGACATGGCCGCCAGCGACGGAAGTATGGCCGGATCGTCGGACCCAATGACGATGGCTTCGGTTCTGGCGGCTAAGTCCTTGATAAGTTGTGGAACCAAACTTGGGTCACCCTGATAGTCGGCTTGCTCGATGGTTACTTCGACTCCGTGGTCGGCCTTGAGGTGCGCGGCAGCCACTTTTGCTGCACCGATGGAAGGCCCTGCAAGATCGCCGCTCCGGCCCCCGGTCGTAATGAGTAACCCGATCTTCACGTCAGCAAAATCAGGTCGGTTCTCGGTCGTCGCGGCCGAGCCCGAGCATCCAGTTGCAAGCAACGTCAAAACCAAGATGAAGCGCATCATGTTGTGCTCACAAGAAAGGTCAATTTCCAGTCTTTGATCTGGGCCGAGACGGGACCGTCGGGAACGTTGAATGTGAAAACGCCCACGTTGGTCGGGAAGTAATAAAGGCTGAAGCCTTTTAAGTCAGGATCGAAATCGGGTTGCGGCTCAGCGAGGTTGGGAAGCGATGGGGGATTGAGCCCAAGGCGCGTTGGGAAGTGAGTCACCGCCTGCGTCTCGCTCCAGATCCTTACCCCATCGGCATCGAAGAAGTCGGCCCTGCCCTTGAGATTGCGTACTGGAGCATCGCCGAAATTGCCCACCGCCACGACTAAGTAATATGTCCCGCCACGGGGGTCGAGGCCGTAAAGAGGAAGTTCAACAAGGGCACCAGCACTGCCAGATTTAAAACCCGTAAAGCCGGTTGCTTGCCGGAATGCCAGGGTAGTGGGTGCGATCTTGATGTGTACTATCCGAAGCCCTGGCGGTGCCGCTTCAGACACTTCGACGGCTTCCTGCCCACCGCCTAACGCCGCACCTGTCGATTCAGCTTCTTGCCCCCCCTCGAATGCGCCGAATGCCGGTGGATCCGATTGCTCAACCTTCAGGTCAGCACCAGCTACTTGCTTTGAGCATCCTGCGGCAGCGAAGAGCCCCACCACAGCGAGCCAAGCCAGCGGTCGCCTGCTCACAGCAGGAACCATTTGAATCGCGCAAATAGAAGCAACGTGGACAGAAGCGCGAACACTCCGAATCCTGAAAGAGCGACGTTTCTTGATGATCGCGGCGATGCATCAGGGTCGGTTGAGAACGAAAGTATCAATTGACCTTGTGCGCCCTTGGGTTTTCCAAAAAATGTATTAGCTGCGGTAACTCTCTTAACGGCCGCGCTCTTGGCTGCTGTCTCGATGTCGATCGCGTTTACGTCTAGTTGAAGGATCGACTTTGATGTGTCGAGACCGAAGACGCCAAAGTTTTGGATCGAGTCGGCAGCGTAGCGCCAAGTGGCTCCGAGTTGGTGCAGCGAATCTACGAGACCCTCCACACCTTCCACCACTGTCCGACTTCCCCACACGAATGAGTTTGGTGCGGTTCTGTTGCCGAGAGCCGACCTGATCTGGCCAAGGCCCTCGGTTTCTATGACCCTTAGTCCCTTTTCTACTTCCAGTTGACCGAAGGGAAATTTGACGAACGAGAATTTGTCCCAGCCGGTGGCACCGGGCTTGTTTGTGATGCCAAGGATCGTCGAGCATCCGTTCGTGTGGTCTTCGTATTGCAGGCAATAGAAGTTGTGCTCAAGTATCGCCATCTTTATCTTAAGGACGGTGATGATCAGCGCGCCATTGGTGGCGAGTGAAGCGGGTGCCTCGGGAAGGTACGGTCGTGGATCGTTTGGCCCCCCTGCAACATCTGGGTTGGTGGGCGCGCCCAGGGTTACCTCAAGATCCTTGAGGTTTGCCCACATGCTTTCAGCTAGCAGCGCATCAACTTGAGATTCCGCTTCTTCGAGTGTGCAGTTGCCTAGCGGCTCAGGGATCGGTACACACGGCACTCCTCCTGGATTCGATGCCAGTACCGGCTTATCGGTCGATTTGCCAAGGAAAGCCCGTAGCAATTGGAACGTGGCGATCTGTCCCTTCACTGCATCGCGCGCGAGTTGGACGCTGTATGCAAGATCGTCGACAGCGCGCGTCAGTTGTTCGGTGCCCTTTGATATCGTCCATGTTCCCCAAAGCAGGTTGGCATCGGTGAACGTGCCTGAATCGCGATTGTTTTTTTCGGGACCGATCAAAGGCAAGGCAAGATTCGAAAAGGAGTCGTCGAGCGTTGAGAAGAGCCCTCCCAGGGCCAACAGATTCTCGCGAAGCAGGGTCAGCACGTCGTAGTAGAACGAACGCCTCCCCTTTTGGAATTGCTGCTCCGAAGATGTTAGAGCTTGTGCAACTGGCTCGGGATAAACGGGGTGTGCGACTACGTCGATCTGAGGGATCCCCGGCGAGTTGGCCCGACCTTCGATGATCGCGTGCTGTTCATTCGGAAAGTCCGGAGGGGCAAGATCCAGGTTCCAACTGACAACTGATGCCTTCCCGTTTCGCCCCAGTGAACCGTTCGTGGTGATTCCGTCGTATCCACTATCGGGAAGAACGATGTCGCGAATCTTTACATTGAAGGGGGTCGAGACTTCGGCGATGCCCGTCATCTGCTTCTTGGTTTGGATGTCGTTGTAGGTGACTTCTTCGGTCTGTTTCGTATTGTTGGTAACCGTGATGACCAATTTGAACGGACCGTGATGCTGGCTGAATTGACGAGCGTTAACCGATGTCGCAGCCTCGTCAGAACCCGGCTCTCCTGTGTAGTACCGGATCTTGACCGTGACTGGCAATACTTTGGGCCCCGAGTCAGTTTGCCAAGTCCCTAACTGTTTTTGCCGCGGCTTACCCGCGATGTAAACATCAGAAAAGCCACACTCACCGCTGCATCCCGACTCATTAGCGTCAACGTCAACGTCCAAAGCAATGACGTCTTCACGAACATTGGGTTTTGCGCCTGCCAACGACTTCACGTCATCGAGGATGCCTGGGTCTTCAACGTGTACCTCGCCGCCTTGTTCTTTGCGGACCCGGTACCACTCCTTGACGCCGATGTTAAGCGGCGTGCCATTGGCATCGATGTGGACTGAAATGTACTCGGTGTCGGTGACGGTCGCGGTCACCGCCGTTGAACCTACCGGCCCCGGTGCAGTCGTCGACGTGGGGGTGCTCCCAAGTGTTGGAGAAACCGGTGAGGAGTTGCTTGGTGGAGACTGCGTTTGAGCCATGGCCGCCAGCGCCAGCGCACTTGCGATCAAGGTTACAACGATGCCAATACCAACCACTTGCCGTCTCATCGAAGGCCCATCCTAGACTTCCTTGGGCGGTACCTTCATAGAGAGCAGAGCTGTCAATAGCAATACGCTGATCACGACAGCCAGGGAGAAGCCGATCGAGATGTGGATGTGGAAACCCGAAAGGATCATCTTCGTCCCGACGAAAGCCAGAATGACGGCGAGTCCGTATTTGAGAAGGTGGAATTTCTGCATCGATCCAGCGATCAGGAAGTAAAGGGCCCTTAAGCCAAGCACGGCGAAAAGGTTGGAAGTAAGCACGATGAATGGATCGCGAGTGATGGCGAAAATGGCAGGTATCGAGTCGATCGCGAAGACGATATCGGTACTTTCGATTACCAACAGAACCACCAGCAGAGGAGTAGCTACTCGTCGCCCATTCTCGACAGTGAGCAGTTTTTGTCCGTCGAATTGCGTTGATGTTTTGAACCACCTGTTGAATAGCCGCAGGATGGGATTTCGCTCAGGTGCCACCTCGGAGGTTCCTCGGGCAATACGGACGCCGGTGAGGATCAGCAAGCCCCCAAAGACGAAGATGATCCATTCGAGGTTCTCCAGAAGGGCTGCACCTAGCAAGATGAAGATGCCCCTAAAGATGATGGCGCCGAGTATCCCGAAGAAAAGGACCCTGTGCTGAAAGGCGGCTGGCACTTGGAAGTATTCGAAGATCACGATGAAAACGAACATGTTGTCGACCGAAAGCGAATACTCGATCAAGTAGCCGGCAAAGTATTCTGTCGCTCTAGCTGACCCAAGCCAAACATAGACGATCCCGCCGAACGCTAAGGCCAGGCCGACCCAAACTCCCACCCAGATAGCAGATTGCTTGTTGTTTTCCTGTTCTGCATCTCGGTGAAAAAATTTAAGGTCGACCAATAGCATCGCCAAGACAAAGCCGATGAACGCAGCGTAGATCCCCGGGCTAACCATCGCTAAACCATCAAGGGAGTGCGTCGTCGCGAACCCGAGAAAATATGTCGCCCGGGTTAAGGAAGACGACGCTAGCATCGCCAGCCTTGCCAGTGCTTCCGTTGATCACGATGCTTTGGATCGCCCCGGGATCGATCTGTTGGGCGAGGAAGCCCAACCGTAGCATCTCGTTCAAGGGAACCGTGATGAGTGTGTGCCTTCGCGCCACCCGGAAATAATCAAACATGCGCGACAGGTCTTGGGTTTCGGTGCGGAACTTCTTAAGCGATGCAAGCATGAAGGTCGCTTGGTTCGCGGTTCTACTGAAATCTCCATTGGGAGTGTCGTGACGATTTCGGTTGAATCGCAGGGCTTCTTCACCAGAAAGCAGGTGGGGGCCGGCTGCGAACTGCGCACCAGAACCAACTGGGTCATTCATTGGATAAGGGATGTCTACCTCGACCCCACCCAATTCCTCCGTTATGGCGCGAAAGTGCGAGAACTCAGTAATTACGTAGTAATGGATGGGGATGTTGGTCAGTTGGGTCATCGTTTTCACCATCAGGTCGGGCCCGCCGTAAAAGCAAGAAGTGTTTATCCGCTGCATGCCATGTCCGGGAACGTCTACATAGGAGTCACGGGGAAAGTTCAGGATGCTCCCGCTTTTGGTCGTGGGGTTTATCCCGACCAGATGGATGGCGTCGCATCGTCCACGCCCGCCGTCAGGCCCGGCATTTCGGGCGTCGCTTCCCAGAACGAGGATGAATACAGGACCGCCGACTTCTGGTCGCCATTGGGTTGTTTGCACTTTGTGAATCTCAAGTGCGGACGGCGACTTAGCGGTGCTGGCGGTGGCTTTTGGTTTGGTCGGCGGCGCTATGGAGTCGGCCTTCAGGTCGGCAGCAAAGGCTGATATTTGGAAGGCCCCTTCGTGCTTTTGCAGCCAAAACTTCGCCGTATGAACGATGTTCGTCGGCGATCGCTTCAAGCTCTGCTTACCGCCGCGCTCCGGCTTCATAGTTGCCTTGGCTTCGAATCTCATCTCGACGATTGCCTGCGGAATGCTGGAGTCGTTTTCGACGAAGAATGACGCGCGGGTAATCTCCTGGACCGAGGCAACCATACGTTTGATGTCTTTGCCCAATCCGCCGATGGTCAACGTGTCCAGGTTTGTGATCGCTTGTGGTTGAGCTTCAGCAGTAAACGTCGAAGTCACCACACTCGGTAAAAGGAAGGCGGCGGTGTAGTAGCCGTTGACTAAGTCCGTTACTAGCTTGATGTCGGCCGCCGGTTGGATGCCACGGTCAAGTGGGTCTGCCACTTTGACTTCCATAACTTTAAAGTCCGCCCGCTGGACGGTTGGGGGTGGCGGGATGGGTTTGGGGGCCGATCCCTTGCATGCCGTTAACAGCAATGCCAACGAGAGCGCGATCGTAAGAGGTGTTTTGAGGTTCATGATCGGTAGTTTGTACCACCGTTGGGACTCATCCGTCGGCGGCTGCAGTGACCCGTGGCCTTTTCCGTTGCTCACTCAGGCTAACGAAGGGCCGCCAGGGCGAGTTAGTTGACATTTTGATGGGTCAAAAGATATATTTTGGGACTCAAAACTATGAATGAGCCATTCTCGAAATCTGATAGAGACCTTCTGAAGGCTGTCTATCGCCTGACCAAGGACACTCCGGACGCCCACACTGGCAGTTTGGCTGAGTCGCTTGGGCTGTCCCCAGGCACAGTGACCACAGCCGTTAAACGCCTAGCTGAGCGTGGATTCGTGGAACACCGTCTTTACCATGGCGTTGTTCTGACCTTTAGTGGGCGTCAGGCCGCCGTCGCTTCGATACGCCGCCACCGCATCGTCGAGCGATTCCTGTCTGACATGCTGGGCTATGCGTGGAATGAGGCCGACCGACTTGCGGGCAGCTTCGAACATGAACTGCCCCAAGAGGTGGAAGACCGTCTTTTCGTAGCGCTCGACCGTCCATCGACGTGTCCCCACGGGTTTCCCATACCGTCGCCGGATACGAGCGAGATTGACGAGATGCCCCCTTTGTATTCATTGGAGCCCGGCGACATCGCCGAGGTCGCCGTTCCAGGGTCGACAGCGCAGGAGGTCGTGGCTTTCCTCGACACCTTGGGGCTTCGACCTGGCGTGACCGTACAAGTGAAAGAAAAACACCCATTCGATGGCCCGTTGGTGCTGACCGTAGATGGTCAAGAGCGTACGTTAGGACACAAAGTTGCAAGTCAGATATTCGTGAAGGTTTTAGAGGCAGAAGGGAAAGGATAAACATGAACAACCAAGTGATATTGGCAGGTGAAGGAGGGTTTCAGGAGTTCACCCTTCGGGGATCCGATTTTATGTGGCTGTACTTTTCCGCCGGCACCGCTTTGCTTGCGATCGCCGTCGGTTTCATCTTGATGCGCGGCGTTCTCGCGGCAGACACGGGAACCCCAAAGATGATGGAGATCGCTGCTGCGATTCAGGAAGGCGCGATGGCGTACCTGAAGCGTCAGTTCAAGACCATCGGCTTGATACTCATTCCGCTCGGAGCGATCGTTTACTTCACAGCTACCGAAGTCGTTAAACCCGATGGCGTCCTGGCCCTTTCGCGATTCGAGTCTGGGGCATTTCGGACCATCGCTTTCATCGCCGGCTGTTTGATGTCGGGCCTTACCGGCTTCATCGGGATGGGCCTTGCCGTGCGGGGAAATGTCCGCACCGCGGCCGCTGCTCGTTCCGGATCGCTGCCAGCCGCTCTGAAGGTCGCGTTTCGCACCGGTGGAGTGGCGGGGATGTTCACCGTTGGCTTGGGGCTGCTCGGCGCAACAGTCATCATTCTCATCTTCCAGAACACCTCTTCTGCCATCTTGATCGGGTTCGGTTTCGGTGGTTCTCTACTTGCGCTTTTCCTTCGAGTAGGTGGAGGCATCTTCACTAAGGCAGCAGATGTCGGTGCCGACCTTGTAGGTAAGGTCGAAGCGGGGATCCCCGAAGACGACCCCCGCAACCCGGCGACGATCGCTGACAACGTTGGCGACAACGTAGGTGACTGTGCTGGCATGGCCGCCGACTTGTTCGAATCGTATGAGGTCACTCTGGTTGCGTCGATCATCCTCGGTGTTGCTGCGTTCGATTCGATCGGTGCCAATCCCGTTCTCGGTCTCATCTTCCCGGTTATCGCTAGAGCCATAGGCGTTCTAGCGTCGATCGTTGGGGTCTATGCCGTAAGAGCCACACCCAAAGACAAAACCGCTATGGCCCCCATCAACAGAGGATTCCTTACTGCTGGCCTCTTGACTGTTTTGGGAACCGGGTTGGTCGCTTACTACTACGTCGGTAACGACCAAATTAACGAGGGATACCGTGTATTCGGTGCGGTCGTTGTGGGACTTGTCCTGGCGCAAGTGGTTAGCCGTTTGACCGAGTACTTCACCTCAACAGAAAACCGGCCCGTGCAGGAGATTTCGGAAGCGGCAAGAACCGGGCCAGCAACGACCATTCTCTCAGGATTCGCATCTGGGATGGAGTCGTCGGTGTACGCGATCATCGCGATCGCGCTCGCTCTTGGTTCTGCGATCGCTATGGGCGCAGGCAACATACAGTTCACGCTTTACCTTGTTGCCCTTACGGGAATGGGGATGCTTGCAACTACTGGAGTAGTTGTCAGTGAAGATACTTTTGGTCCTGTTTCCGACAACGCCGCCGGTATCGCAGAGATGTCGGGTGAATTCGAGGGCGAGCCGCAGCGCATCATGGTCAGCCTTGACGCTGTCGGCAACACCACCAAGGCAGTAACGAAGGGTTTCGCCATCGGGTCTGCGGTCATCGCCGCAGTCGCCCTTTTTGCATCATTCATCGAAACTATCGGCGGCGAGCTGGGTATAAAAGCAACTGGCTCTGCCCTCTTCAAGGATCCACTTACTCAGATCAACGTTGCTGACCCGAAGACGTTTATCGGTTTGCTTATCGGTGGATCCATCGCATTCATGTTCACTGCCTTGGCGGTGCGGGCGGTCGGGCGTACGGCTGCGGTCGTTGTGCAGGAGGTGCGTCGACAGTTCCGTGAGCACCCTGGCATCATGGACTACACCGAAAAGCCTGAGTACGGAAAAGTCATCGACATCTGCACGACGGCTTCGCTTCGAGAGCTTGCTACTCCTGCTCTGCTCGCCACCTTAACGCCGGTCATAGTTGGGTTCGGCATCAACTACTTCGCTCTTGGTGCGTTCCTTGCTGGTGTCATCTTGACCGGACAGTTGATGGCTAACTTCTTATCCAATGCAGGTGGTGCTTGGGACAATGCCAAGAAGCACATCGAAGATGGTGCCGAGGGCGGTAAAGGTTCAGAAGCCCACAAGGCGGCGGTCATCGGCGACACAGTTGGCGATCCTTTCAAGGACACTGCCGGCCCTGCCCTAAACCCTTTGATCAAGGTGATGAACCTGGTGTCATTGCTCATCCTTCCCGCGGTCATCAGCCTGCAGGACAATGCACCTGTGCGTTATTCCATAGCTGGCGTGTCGCTGCTCATCTTGACGATTTCGATAGCCTTCTCAAAGCGCAAGTCAACAAGCATGGACGCTGACTTGCCCCCAGTGGAACACGTAGCTCCTTAATCCGTGGTTTTTTCGATGCGGTAGGGGACGTTGATCACGACTACGTTTGGTTCGAATAACAGAGCGAATTTGATGAGTAGCGCCGTTTGGTTGTGCAGGGCCCTTTGCCATAAGTGCGGCACTAGGAACTCGGGGACGACTACCGCGACCGCGTCTTCGGGGTTGGGGCGCAGCTCTCGCACCTCGCGCAAAAGGGGTTCGAGCAGACTTCGGTAGGGTGAGTCGACGATCTCAAGAGGAACATCGAGCTCCCAATCCTTGTCGGCCCATTCGCCGGAGATCTTGGCCGCCTCGCCGGGGTCGGTTTGGATCGAAAGCGCTTTTATCTCAGAGGGGTTGAGCGATGTTGCATAACGGATCGCCTGCACGGTTGCTCGGTGAACCGCCGATACGACCACGATGATGGCAAGGCGGCCTGGAGCCTGGAGCCTTTTCGGTTCGGGTTCTGTCAGCGGAGCGAAGGGAACGCTGATCACCACGACTCCCGGTTGATACAGAAGCGCCCGTTTCATTCGCAGCAAGAACCGGCCCCGAAGAAGCTGCCCAAAGTAGTTGGGATATTGAGGGTCAGGCAGGATGATCGTTACGGGCCGCAGAGCAGTGGGCGACATCGATTCGATGAATGCGGCCACGTCAGATATCCGATCCCCAACTGATTCTATCGGCGTAGTAACGCCCATCGTTTCCCATCGGTTGCGAAGGTCGGTGAGCCTTACTCCTGTCGCCCTCAATGAGATGACTCGTAGTTCTCGCGGAGCGATGGCACGTGCGAAGGCCAACGCTTTGGTTGCGCCCCGCAGACGCGAAACCACCAGAACAACTCGGTTGGACTCGATGCGCGGCACCGACCGGTCTTGGCGCAGCTGTTCAGAAACATGACGGTAATGAGATCCAACCCTGCGAAGCAACAATGCAACCACCGGGATCAGGATGATCACCTGCCAAGCGCCCCCCTTCGTATAGAACTGCGACCAGGCAACGTCGGGAGATTTGAATTTAGTAGTGGCGACGATGACTAGAACAATGAAGGTTGTCAGCGCGCCGAAACCATTGATCGCCATTGCTCGTTTCCAGCCGCGCGGTTCGGGTTTGCCCGCGGTTTCTGCGCGCTTAGCTTCTTGGCGCGTATGTCGAACCATCCCCGACTGCGACAGCGTGAAACTAGTGAAGACCCCAACGACGTATAGGGGGATGATCTTATGGACGTCTGCTTTATAGATCATCAGGACCGCACTGGCCGCGGCCGCGAGAACAACGATGCCGTTCGAAAATGCTAGACGATCCCCTCGGTTTTGCAACGACCGAGGAAGGTATCGGTCGGTTGCCAGGATCGACGCCAACCGGGGAAAGTCTGCATACGAGGTGTTGGCGGCAAGAAACAAGATCAAAGCGGTGAATACCTGGATAGTGAAGAACATCGCATTAGATCTTCCAAATACCCTTCCGGCTATCTGGGACGTGACGGTTTGGCCCTGCTCGATCAGGTGTGGGTCGACGTGGAAAGCCTTGGCCAGGAAGGTGACGCCAAGGAATAGGAAAGTGAGCAGGAAGCCCAGGACCAGTAGGGTTTGGGCGGCGTTTTTCGATTCCGGTTTCTCGAATGCTGGTACTCCATTCGAGATCGCCTCAACACCAGTTAATGCAGTCGAACCCGACGCGAAGGCCCGCGCTATTAGGAAAAGAGATATGCCGGCCGTTGTTTCTGCGGCCTTGGCGATCTCATGCGCAGGGGGAACCTGCCCGGCAATGACTTTGTATGCCCCGATCAGGATCATCGCCCCCATCGAGATCAAGAATCCGTAGGTTGGGATCGCGAATACGGTTCCGGACTCCTTGAGGCCACGCAAGTTCAGTACCGTGATAAGGCCAACGATCGCCAAAGCCCACGGAAGTCGGTGTTGGCGCACATCCGGAAATGCCGCCCCTACGGCCGCCATCCCGGCGGCGACGCTTACCGAAACGGTGAGGACATAGTCGACCAAAAGCGAGGATGCAGCGATCAATCCAGGAAATGGGCCGAGGTTGCGATGCGCAACGATGTATGCGCCGCCACCGCTCGGATATGCCCTCACGGTTTGCCGATAGGACATGACTACTACCGTTAACACGAATGCGACCGCGAGTGCGATTGGGACCCCCAAACTCAACGCGCCTACTCCTGCCAGGATCAAAACCAAAAGGATCTCGTCGGTTGCATAGGCCGACGAAGACAGCGCATCCGAGGAAAACACCGCCAGTGCGATCTTCTTGCTCAGTCTGTGATGCAGTTCCTCGTGGGTCGATATAGGTCTGCCGACGAGGATCCGTTTGAAGATGCGATTCATTGTGGGGTGAGCATAAGACCCGCGGTTGCCCCTCGCGCGTTTAGACTGCCCAAATGCATGCTGTGATTGTTGGTTGCGGTCGAGTGGGGGCCGAACTTGCCCAGGCCCTTGAGGCCAAGGGCGGAACGGTTTCGATCATCGACCGCGATGGTGGGGCATTCGAGCAACGACTCCACCCGGGCTTTCATGGCAAGAAGTTGGTCGGTATCGGCTTTGATCGAGAGATCCTTGAGGAGGCTGGCATCAAAGAGGCCGACATTTTCGTTTCTGCCACCAGGGGCGACAACACGAACATCGTTTCCGCGCGCATCGCAAAAGAGTTTTATGCGACACCGAACGTGGCGGCATTGATCTACGATCCTCGCAGAGTGCGGATATATGAGCGGCTTGGCATCGCCACCGTTGCATCGGTTGCTTGGGCCACAGATCAATTGCTGTCCCGAGTTCTACCTTCGACGGAGTCTGTTGAATGGACGGTTGGCGGTGGTGAGGTTGTCGTTGTTGGAATACCGGCACCTATCGCGATGATCGGCCAACCCATCGATGAATTGCGAGAGCCAGGTAAGGTAAGCGTCGTCGCTCTCACTCGGTTCGGCGCAACCCAGATTCCGGACCGCAAGACAGTCATCCAAGAGGGCGACTTCATTCACTTATCAGTGCTGCGAACGGCCCAAGACGAAGTAGATGAGCGCTTGAAGGGACCGGCGCATTGAAGGTTGGGATAGCAGGAGCGGGAAAGGTGGGTCGTTTCCTTGCCGGAGATTTGCTTGAACGCGGCCACGAGGTACTCATGATCGACGCCGACAGCGAAGTCGTTGCGCTGTTCTCGAACAAGATCGCATGTCGATGGATCGCTGCTGATGCCTGCGAGCCGCTGAGCCTTCGCGGCGAAGGTCTTGAAACTTGTGACGTAATGGTTGCAGCCACCGGCGACGACAAGGTGAATCTGGTTGCATCACTATTGGCTAAACAGGAATTCGGCATTCAACGCGTTCTGGCGCGCGTGAATCACCCAAGCAACGAATGGCTTTTCAACGAGTCCTGGGGTGTCGACGTTGCAGTTAGTCCACCTCAGTTACTTGCCTCACTGGTCGACGAGGCGGTCACAGTGGGCGACTTGGTAACGCTGCTACGGCTTGAGCAGGGCAAGGTTCTGTTAGTTGAATTCAAACTTGGAGAAGATTCACCGGCGGTTGGAAAAGTGATCGCAGAGTTGGCGCTTCCGCGCGATTGTTCGTTGGTTGCCATCGTGCGGTCAGGTCACGTGATCGCACCCCGTGACGAGACTCCGTTGATGGTGGGCGACGAGATCCTGGCATTGTCTGCTGCAGACGTTCAGGCCAGCCTTGAGGAACTGTTGGCAGGTACCCCTGGCGGATCCGACGGAGTCCCCGGCTAGCCCTCGATAAGTTCGTAAGCTGGGTTAATTATCTGAAGTGTGGTGTCCTTGAAGATTCCGATCGTTCCTTCGAAGACGATGCGCTGCCCTAAGTCGATGCCAGGTATCTTTCTACGGCCAAGCCAAACCCCGACGATGGTGTCTGTTCCATCGAAGATCTGAATCTCGAGTGTTGTCGTATGTGGGCGGGGTATCACCTTGATGCTCTCGACAACCCCAGCAACGCGTCGATGTGTGCGAGGACGGCACTCTGCTATCTGTTCAACGCCCACAACTTCCCCGCACCAGGTTCTTATTTCCTGCGCTTGATGTTGCTCGGGGGTCGTGGATAATTTTTCGCCGACCCTTTTCAAAATACCCATTCACTTATTATGAGCCGATATGTTGCGTCAGCAAGCACTCGACTTGATCCGTTCCAAGACATCGAAGGAAACGACCCTTCGGCATCTGGTTACGGTTGAGGCGATCATGCGTCGACTTGCCGAACGATTCGACGAGGATGCCGACCGGTGGGCGCGAGCAGGGCTGTTTCACGATATGGACATGGAACAGACCCACCATGATCTTGCCCGCCATGGGCATCTGTCGGCTGAGTGGCTCCGCGAAGCCCAGGTCGATAACGAGATCGTCAACACTGTCATCGCCCATGCTCATCCCGCCTACATCAAAGACTTGATGTCACAGGCGATCGTTCAAGCCGATGCGGTAGCCGGGTTCCTAGTCGCTTGTGCCCTAGTTCGTCCCGATAAGACCGTCGGGATGAAGGTTTCATCCTGCAAGAAGAAGCTGAAGGAAAAGTCATTTGCCCCCGGCGTCGATCGAGACGAGATCCACAACTGCGAAGAAAAGATCGGACTCCCCCTAGACGAGTTCCTGCAGTTGGCCATCGAGGGCCTTCAAGCCAGCGCTGTCGAAGCCGGATTGATCTAGCGGTCAACGCAAGGACTCCAGATAGGAAGGAGAGATTCGAAAGTAGCCATCGATGCCCCTCCGAGACCCATGAACCACAAGGCCGCCTTCAGCGTCCCATCCGATCAGGTACGTATCTTCGAAGAAGGCCAGTTCGCGACGGTTTTCATCGAGGACCGCGAGTTTGATCGACCAATCGTCAGGAAACTCTGACCGGATCCATGGCCCTGCCTGTAACTTTGAAACGCGAGAGTGAAGGAAAGGGCCCTCCGAGGGAAACCCCGCCGGTGGCCGGGGGCCGCTCAACGTTCCTAGGGGTAGTTGGCAGTCTTTCTCTTGCGTCATCGTGCCGTCCGAAACCGACACGCTGTACTTCGCGAAGCACCTATAGACGAGCGAGGAATAGGTATCTGGATATCGATTGGAAAACGAAGAGTGAGGATCTGTTGGATGAACTACGACTTGCACTCGCAGCACTGTGTCTGCGCTCCATTCGGCGATTGCGATCTGCGACCGCTCTGTGGAATCCATCGCAGGAAGTGGAATCGCGATAGTTCGTTTCGTTGATCCCTTGATCGGATCAAAGACATAGATTAGACCGGCGTCCTTCTCGAAAGAGATTAAGTTCCTGCCACTTGCATCCATCATGCCGGTGGTGGATTCCCCGATAACATCGAGCCATACGAGGGGAGGGACCACGATTCCCCTGATTCGGTCGCCGAGGAGTGTCCATCCCACGCTGACCAATACCGCCAGTTCGACGAGGGCCACGCTCATGGTTCTCCAAAGCCACAGGAACTGCTTAGCCCCAGTTCGCCCGGCAGACTTGCCTCCGCTCGAGACCGCAACGATCCCAGCAATGACCGCGCTAATCGCTACTAAGGCCCCGGCGGCGGTGGCGAAGAGGACAAGGAAATAGTCGAAGTTGCCGTGCATGTTTATTGGGGTTACAACGATTCCGACTCTAGAATCGTTACTGAGGTTGGCTTCTCGAACGCATCCTCTTGAAGAACCACCAACCGATGACTGCTGCGACAACCACGGCGACCCCGTAAGTGACCGGCTCAGTGTAGGGCAAGATCTTCTCCCAGTTGTCTCCCAACAGAAATCCTGCGTAGGCCAAGGCGAAGCTCCATGGAAGGCACCCTGCGAGAGTAAGAATCGAGAAACGCAGCAGTGGCATGCGAGCGACTCCCGCCGGCAAAGAGATGAACGTTCGCACGACCGGCAGCAGTCTTGAAAAGAAAACCGCGCGATCACCGAACTTTTCGAACCACCGGTCCGCCTTATCGATGTCGTGGGGTTTGATCAATATGAAGCGGCCGTACTTCAGCAGCAGTTGGCGTCCCCCGCCTCGGCCCACTGCGTAGGCAGCCCATGAGCCCACCAGATTCGCAACCGCGCCAATCATCCCAACTGCTATGAAGTTCAATCTGCCGGCAGCGGCAAGCAGGCCACCCACCGGCATGGTGATTTCACTTGGTATCGGGATGCATGCCGATTCAAGCACCATCAAAACGAAAATGGCGACGTAGCCCCAAGCTCCGACGTAAAGGACTATCGATTCTTTGAATTGATCTAAGAGATGTTCCATTGCGGCAGATTGTAGGGCTCAGCGTGAGAAAGCGGTTCTGCCGTTATCGGGAGCGCGATCATACGAGGACTTGGGCACCAACTCGCTGGAAGCCCAATCTTCGAATACGTCGAAGCCTGTTCCTTTCAATCCCCCAAGAGAAGCCCATGGGAGTACAAAGACCATTCGCGCTCCACCAAGTTGAAATGTCCCGGGGTAATCGACGAAGCCTTTCGGGGTGTCAAGGTAGGCGAACCAGCCGTCCGACCCTCCATCGACAAAAACCTGGTAGTCGCTTTCGGTCTGCGAAGAAGTTGCGTAGAGATTCACGCCGACGCCTACTGTCTCTTCATCGCTGAGCTTAGGGGGAAGGTTGCCGTTCATATCGACTGTGATGCGGACGTTCGTGCCGTCGTCCTCGATGGTTAAAGACAAGAGATCCGCGTAAGCGGGGCCAAGTAAAGCGTCGGCGCTAGGATCCTGTTGGGATGCGAGGACCTTGTAGGGTTTGGGCGGGCTCTGCGTTTTATCAGCGCTGGTGGGTTTCGAAGTCGGAGTAAGGCTTGGGGTTGAAGGGGTTTTGCTGGGGCCGGGGGTGGCTCGAAGGTCGGACGTCAGGGGCTGGGGCCGGGCTGCTTTTTCTGTCGGGCGAATAGTGCCGGGAGCCGCTGTATCGGGCCCCCTAACCGTGCGGCACGATGTCATAGATAAGGCTGCTAGAACCAGGATGAACCAGAAAAACGAACAGCGGCCGGAGATCCGGCCGCTGTTCTTACAAGATTTGGTTTTAGCGATTCTTTACGCTCATGTCGTGTGGAACGATGATCTGCCAGCTGCCTTTGCATGTGCCATCCGTGAAAGCGGCCTCGCCAGTGATCGTGTACACCCTGCCTTGACCGTCTACAGCAGTTTTATGACCTGAACGCTCTGATCGAACTTTCCATGCGATGGACACGATCGCGTTGCCGGTGTCGTTAGCGACGACTTCGGCTGCCCCGTCGGCACTTTGTATTTCTGCATCCTCACCATCAGCCAGTGCGATGTCATCGGCCGTGTGGCCAGAGCCGTTCCACTCGGTGTCTCCCTCGTACTGGTTGTGGATGCCCGTGGAATTTAGGTCGATCCTATTGTTTTGGGCGTCAACGGCCGTTACCGCAATTAGACCTGCGTAGTACTTGTGGTTCGGCGGCCACAGGCGTGCCGGGCCATCAAAATACAACTGGTTGCCCGTTCCACAGCCCGTCGCGTATTGACGAGGAGCCTGCCTGTTGTAGGTGTCTCTGACGCCTTGGGGCAAGGCACCTGCCAGCGAGACGGTTGAGAAAAGGGTGGCGATCGCCGACCCGATAGCGATCCTAGCGACTGTCTTCTTCAAATTAACCCCCTGAAAGTCCAGCAATCATATAGAAGGTACAACGCTTGGGGTATGCCGGTCGTTACGCAGTTAGGTAGGAAACTTGACAGAATCGACGTTCGGCCTCACTGTGCCCAATCGTTATGGCTTCGAATCTAGTGATCGTCGAGTCGCCCGCAAAGGCGAAGACAATTGAGAAGTACTTGGGCAAGGACTATAAGGTCCTCGCCTCGGTAGGTCACGTCCGAGACCTGCCCACCAAGACCCTCGGTGTCGACGTTAGTAAGGATTTCGCTGTCGAATACGTGATAAATGAGGACAAAGCCAAGGTCATCAAGGCCATTGCGAAAGAGGCGAAACTCGCAGACACCGTTTTCCTGGCCACCGACTTCGACCGCGAGGGCGAGGCCATCGCTTGGCACGTCACTGAGGCATGCAAGATCCCCAAGGAAAAGCAGCGCCGCATCGTTTTCACTGAAATCACGAAACGGGCTGTGACTGCCGCTGTCGAGCAGCCCCGCGAACTCGACCAGCGATTGGTCGATGCTCAGCAGGCCCGCCGGATCATCGACCGTTTGGTGGGGTACCCGGTGTCGCAGATGCTTTGGAAAAAGATCCGCTACGGATTATCAGCGGGACGAGTGCAAAGCCCGGCGCTGCGTCTGGTTGTCGAGCGCGAACGCGAGATCAGGGCCTTCAATGCCGTTGAGTATTGGACCCTCGAAGCCCTTCTGGCGACCGAAGCCCAGGAGACGTTCATCGCGACCCTCATCCAGATCGGTGACCGCAAAGTTCCCACGGGCGACTCCGAGGATCGCATCCCCGAGGAGGCAGAAGCCAATCGCATCGCCGCCGCGCTAGATGGCGCTACATGGAAGGTGGCCGATGTACGAACCAAGGAGGTAAGACGAACACCTGCTGCTCCGTTTATAACGTCCACCTTTCAGCAGGAGGCCTCACGCAAACTTGGGCTCGGCGCTCGCCGCGCTATGGGCATCGCCCAGCGTCTTTATGAACTCGGTTACATCACTTATATGCGAACCGATTCCACCACGATGGCTGCCGAGGCCATCGCAACCGCGGCAGGACACATCAAGTCTGCGTTTGGCGATAACTATTGGGCGGGCCGCTACAAGAATCACGACAAACAAGCCAAGGGGGCCCAGGAGGCGCACGAATGCATCCGTCCGACGGAGATGGCACAAGACGCCAAGGCTATGCGGCAGACCATCGAGACTGAATCGTCTCGCGATGCCAAAGACCTTCTGCGGGTTTACGACCTCATCTATAAGCGGGCCGTCGCGTCTTTGATGACCCCTGCCGTTTTCGATCAAGTGTCCGCCGACATACATGCGGGGGAGCCGGTTCATCTTTTCCGTGCGACAGGTTCAACCATGAAATTCGACGGCTTCATGCATCTGTACTTAGAAGGAAAAGATGACGAAGAAGACGATGAAGAAAAGCGTCTCCCAGCATTGCAGCCCGAGCAGCCCCTTGATCTGCGGGACCTCAAACAGGAGCAGCACTTTACCCAGCCCCCGCCTCGCTACACCGAAGCATCATTGATAAAGGATCTAGAGGCTCGCGGGATAGGGCGTCCTTCCACTTATGCCTCGATCATGAGCACCATCTCGGACGAGAAGAAGGACTACACGAGGCTTGAAAAGAAAAGATTCTTCGCAACCGATACTGGCGAAATTACGACCGATTTCCTGAATCGATATTTCGCGGACCACTTCATGGACTATCAGTTCACCTCCGACATGGAGGAACACCTCGATGACGTGGCGGCGGGGAAGCTTGCTTACCGTCCCGTCGTAGAAGCCTTTTACAACCCCATGCAAGACCGACTGATGAAGGCTGACGAGGTTACGAAAGAGGAGATCACCACCGAAGCGACCGACGAGATATGTACCGAATGCTCGTCGCCGTTGATCATCAAATTGGGTAAACGCGGCAAATTCCTAGCCTGTACGAATTATCCGACGTGCCGTTTCACGAAACCCATGCCGGGCGAGGTTCAAGCTCCGATCGAGCTGCTCGACGAGAAGTGTCCCGAGTGCCATTCGCAACTGCAAAAGCGCACGGGACGCTTCGGGCCCTTCGTTGGCTGCTCGAATTACCCTGAGTGCAAGTACATCCAGAAGAAGGTTGCGAAAAAGACCGGCGTGTCATGTTCTAAATGCGTCTCTGACCCCTGCAAGCGCTGCGCTAAGGATGCGCCAGGAGAACTTGTCGAGCGCACCGGCCGCAAGGGAGTTTTCTACGGCTGCAATCACTACCCCGCTTGCCGTCACACCCAGAACGAGGACCCTTCTTTGCCTGTCGCCCCAGATGCTGTCACGCCAGAGCCTGCCGCCGTAGAATCGTCCTAGAGGCAAATCCATCTGCGGAGGCGACCCATAAACGCGACCCATCCCATCCCCGTTCGAGACCGTAGTTCCTATCGGAAACTGCTCGCCGATCGAACATTTCTGCGCTTCTTTTCAGGTCAAGTAGTTTCTTCCCTCGGCGACTGGATAGGTCTCATCGCCGTCGTGTCAGTGGCTAAGCGCATCTATGACGACGAGTTCGCGGTTGCCGCGGTCTTGCTTGCACGACTCGCCCCAGCGTTGTTGTTCGGGCCGGCGGCAGGGGTAGCGGCCGACCGATGGAGCCGCAAGAAGGTGATGGTCTTGTGCGATATCGGCCGGGCTTGCCTTATCGCCACCTTGCCTTTCGCCGAAGTCATTAGCGAGGCGATTCCCTTGCTAAACCCGGTCGTGCTTTTGTTGTTGGTGTCGTCTGGGCTCGAGGTCCTCACGCTGATGTGGCAGCCAGCCAAGGACGCGAGTGTTCCTGCGATGGTCAAGCGTCATCAGTTGACGCACGCTTATTCACTGCTGCTACTTGGCGCTTATCTGACCTTCCCTTTGTCTGGTGCCGCTTTCGGATTACTTGCCCACATCTCTCGGGTGTTCCGGCTTGCGATCGATCAAGAAAACCTTGCACTGTTCGTTGACTCCGGGACGTTTCTCATCAGTGCTGTGTTGACGTTGACGCTGATCATTCCAGCGCGTCCTGAAGTTAAGCGCGGCCTCAATCTGAAGGTCGTATGGACTGAACTCATGCAGGGCCTTAGCGCGATGTGGAATCACGCGATGATCCGTCCCTGGGTTCTTGGGATATTTGGAACTTTTGCAGGCATCGGCATCTTCATCTCCATCGCGCCCTTCTTTGTGGCTGACGTTTTGGGTGGAGGTCCGGCGAGTTTTGGTTTCTTGATCACGGCAGTGGGCATCGGCCTTGGGTCAGGATTCATATTGGCCGGTGGCGTCTCGCGATTCGTCCCCAAGGACGTCTTGTTTTCTGTAGTGGTGGGTGCACTGGGTTTATCGATGATCGTTTTCGGTAGCGTGTCGACCATCACTACGGCCTTGGTTTGGGCGGCCATCGCTGGTTTGTTTGGCGGGTTCGCATACCCATCTGGCTACGCGCTGGTTCAAGAGCAAGTTGAGGAAGAAGTCCGCGGACGCATCCTGGCGGCGGTCAACACATTGATCCGATTGGCCGTCGTGGGAGCCGCGGCTCTGGCACCGGTTGTAGTGCGGTTGGTGGATGCACTGCTGGAAAAGCGCCCTCGCTTTTTGTTGGAGCAAGCGATAGACGTTCGCGGCGTGCGTGTAGTCATGTGGGCCGGCGGAGTCTCGATACTTCTTGCCGGGTTGCTTACTACTCAGGCGATACGCGCTCGGTTTAGGGTAAAGGCAACCAGGTCTGGAACCTTCGTGGTTTTCGAAGGCGGGGAAGGCTCAGGGAAAACTACTCAGATAGAACGGTTGTGTGTTTATCTACGATCGCAAGGCTTGCACGTCGTTGTAACGCGCGAGCCTGGCGGCACTGGGATCGGCCATACGGTGAGAGAACTTCTCCTTGATCCTCAAAACACGTCGATGTCTCCAAAAGCTGAGGCTCTACTGTATGCAGCCGATCGTGCTCAACATGTCGATCAAGTGATAAGGCCAGCCCTTCAAGCTGGTGCGATCGTTATCTCTGATCGATACATCGATTCATCTGTTGCGTATCAAGGAGTGGCCAGAGGGTTGGGGGCAGAAGAGATACGAGACCTGAATGTCTGGGGCACGGATGGACTGCTTCCAGACATCGTCTTCTTGCTCGATTTCGAAGCCTCGGAGGGACTTGAGCGGGCTGGAGTTCCTGATCGCATCGAGCGCGAGGATCTTGTGTTTCATCAGCAGGTTCGCGAAGCGTTTCACGCGATGGCATCGCGATATTCCGATCGTTTCGCTCTTATCGATGCATCGCGATCGCCTGACGAAGTGGAGGCTCAAGTTAGGCTGCGCTTGCAGCCGTTCATCGACCAGGAGATCATTCGTGAGTAATACGCGCTTAGAAGAACGGCTTAAGAGTGCAACGTCCGGGGCATACCTGTTCGTAGGTCCGCCCGGCGTGGGAAAATCCCTTGCGGCGCTCCGACTCGCAAGCGCGATGTTGTGCCCCGAATCATGCGAAACATGCGAGGTTTGTCGCCGCATCTCTGCGGGACTTCATCCAGACGTGCATATGTTCGAGCCGGAGGGGTACACCTATCCCGTTGAGACCATCCGCGACATGGTTACTTCCGCGGCGCGCTCACCCATCGAGGCGAAATCACAAGTGTTCATCATCAATGAAGCGCACCTCATAGCGGAGCGGTCACAGAACGCATTGTTGAAGGCCCTTGAGGAACCGAATCCTTCGGTGACTTGGGTTTTGGTGGGGGCCGCGCTTGACCTGTTCTTGCCAACCATCTTGTCTAGGTGTGAGGTCATCGAGTTCGCTGCGATGTCAGACGAGGCTCTGCTCGCTTTGCTTCCGGGCCCCGACGCCGCGCTTACGGTTCGGGTTGCGAGGGGTGACGCTAGTCGCGCGATGTCACTTGCCGGGGATGGGTCTGAACGCGACATGAGGCGATTGGCTCTCGATGTCGTTACCCACCCGGAGCTGTCGATCCGTAGCGTTTTCGCGGACATTGGAAAACTGAGTGAGATCGTATCTGCGATCAAGTCTGAGACGGAGAAGGTACAAGCCGAAGAACTCAAAGCATTCGATGAGGCCACAGGAAGCGGCAGGGGCTCTGCAGGCCCCCGAAAACAGCTGGTGGATAGTCATAAACGTGGGTTGCGCAGGGCCGAGTCACAGGCTCACATCTCGTTCCTGGGATGGCTTGGTGACGGGTTCAGAGATCTTGCCGTAGCTTCGTCAGGATCATCCGAGGAGGCCCTTATTGCAACCGACAGAACGGCTGATCTCACGCGAGCATCCACGAAGATGAGCCCGTACCGATGGCTGGAGATGGTCGAGGCGTCCGCAAACGCGTGCAATGCCATAAGGGAGAACGCCAATGCCACCATGGCGGTCGAGTCGGTGCTGCTGCGACTACAATCGAATCAGTCGGCCGGGGTAGCTCAGATGGCAGAGCAACGGTTTCGTAAACCGTAGGTCCGGGGTTCGATTCCCCGCTCCGGCTCCACCCAACGTGCTTGCTGTTGGCGAAATTTCCGGTTTGTGTCGAATTTTCTTGCCAAGGTGAGCAGGAAAAGCGGCTTTCGTGGCGAAGTGGTAGGCATTGGAACCAAATCAGGAACCAATCTGGGAGAGAGGAACACGGGTGCTCAAGCGAGCAGGGTTACTAACGATTTCGGTGGCAATGATCATGGCCCTCTTTCCGTCTGGAGGAGTGGCTAGTCCAACGGGCCCGCCATACAGCGTTGGCGGTACTTGTGTCGATGGCTTTTTTAGCTGCTTTATTGACCTGCCTCCAGGCTCTCCCGTCGGCATTACCAACTACCAGTGTCTCGTGCCCAGCGGGGGATATGGCTGCACCCTTTACTACCCAGGTCCGACTGTTTCCGTGCCCACTACGGTGGGTGCTTCGATCAACGGCCATTTAGTCGTGGCCCAATACGTTTATCGCAGTTACGCAGGCATTCAGAAGCCTTCGAGTACCACGAACACTATGAACAAGGCTCATATTGAGGTCAAGGCAGGGCTATTGAATTACACAGTCTGCCTCGAGAACGCCTACGTACATCTAAGTACGTTTTCGATCGTCCAGAAGAAATGTCTAGTCAGCCCCCCTAGCGGAAGTTACGACTTCGACCTCTCGTGGGCAGACTTTCCCCTCATCAAATCACTACCTCCCGGATTCACTACGTACCTACTGGTCTCGGTCAATAGTGTGCGCAATTTGCCCAGCGGACTCAACTTGATCGGCGGATTCGCCGAGGTCGAAGTCACGTCGATGGAGTCGAGTTAGGGTTCATCCCAGCTCTATGCTGAATGGCGTTAGTTACTGCACCGGGCTGCTACTAGCGGTCGTCTTTGCTGCGGCCGGGATAGGCAAACTATCCAGACCGTCGGTTACCGTTGCATCTTGGGCGAATCTGCATCTTCCCTTTGCCAAGCGGCTGGCTGTAGCGGTTCCGGTGATCGAGTTAGGTCTTGCTCTGCTCTTAGTGTTTCGGCCCCCAGTGGGGGCCGTGATGTCGACGATCGTAATCTCGTTGTTCACGGTGGTTCTTATACGCGGCATGCATCTCGAACCTGGTGCTACCTGCGCCTGCTTCGGAGGGTTCAGCGAAAGACCTATCTCTCGAAGCGATCTTTTCCGCAATGGGCTGCTAGTCGGTATGGCCGTCTTCAGTTATTTCTCCACTCCGGTCCTGCCGTCTATAGAAGACATCATCGTCACCTCGACGGTGTTTTTGGTTGGGACGGTTTTGGTGGCCCTGGTCGATCTTAAGATCCAGGTGGGGCATGTGTGGGATAACACGCTTGCGGGGGAGGTCTTGCCTTGACGGGGTCGGTTTGGGTCGCGTCTTATGTCGCTCTTTGGGCAGCAGTGATCCTTCTCGGCCTCACCGTTGTCGCACTGTTGCGGCAAGTAGGAGTGTTGCATGCCCGGTTGCGTCCGCAAGGCGTTCATTTTGCCGGCGAAGGGCCCGAAAGGCTTAAGCCCGCCCCACTGCCGGACCGATTCAACTATCAAGATGCCAAGACCACTCTGTTGATGTTCAGTTCGTCGAATTGCGCGATCTGCGATGCGCTAAAGCCTGGGTTGAGAAGTCTCACTAGGCAGTATCCCGAAGTGCAGTTGAATCGCATCGACCACGATGACGCAAATGCCGATGTTTTTTCGGTATTCAACGTACGCTCTACCCCCTACTTCGTTGCTGTAGACCAAAAAGGCATCGTCAAAGTAAGAGGTGTGGCTAATACGATCGAACAGGTTGAGGTGATGCTCGAAGAGTCGTATCTGGATACGGCCGCGCCTTGATCGATCAGTGGGCAGAACGGGCAAGCCGCTGGACATCCGAGCGCATGACGCGACGTTCTTTCATGGGCAAATTTGGTCGCACTGCAGTTCTGGTTGCGGCTGGACCAACTATCGCAACCTTGTTAGTGGACGATGCGGAAGCCAGGGTTTGTGGTCAATCGGGTATTTCGACGAAGTGTGCAACCTTCGATTGCGATGAAGTGTGGGGATGGTGCTGGTATGCCACGGGGTGTTGTGCCGATGGACTGCTGAAGAAGATCTGCGATTGCTGCGCTCCTGCCTATCCCAACGTTCATGGATATTGCCCCGCCGGGACCAACGTCAAGTGCATCGTTGAAAGTTGCGGCACCGACCCAAGGATGCAGACAGTTTCGATATCGCGAATGGGCACTGATAACGTCGCAGAGATCGAACTGTATTCGCGCGATTCCCGTTTTCCCATTGGTGCCGTGCAAGCCGTTATCGGCGATTCTGATGGGCTATTCGCTGGAGTCGCCGTTGCTTTCGCCGGGGTGATAGGTGCGCCGGTCTTCCTCGTTCCGCGCGCAGATCTAGATCCATCCGTCATCACCCAGATCGTTCAGCGATGGGGTCCGAGCGTGAAGATCGTTGGCTCGAATCTGCCTGCCTCGATAGATCAGCAACTGACAGACCATGCGATACCAAACGAAAGAGTCGGCGTGGCCCTCGATGTCGAAACATTTTCGGGCGAGGTTGCGGCCTGGGTTGCAAACAACGTCGGGGCCAGGAGTGTGGTTTGCATCGCCAACTCGGGTTCGTCTGCGGCGGCTGCGCCGATAGCTTCGGCTTTTGCTTCTTCCGCGAAGATGCCGCTGATAGTTGGGCCCGATACACCACGTGCTGGGGGTGGCATGTATCTCATCGGGCCTGAGGCGGCTGCCCGTATAGGCGACTTCCCGGGTGCGGTTGTTATCGATGGTGAAAATTTGCACACGATCTCTGCTCGCATGATTCCCCACGCAAGGAGCATGGGAGTTTCCACTGGCACGATGTTGCTTACGCCCTTGGGGTGGCCAGCGCTTTGGGGACTCGCCGGTTTCGGCGGCCCCATTTTGGTGCACGACCCTGGGTCCCTGGTTGGCGTTCGAGATCTCCTCCTCGAGGTTCGCGACCGGGTTTCGCGAGTCATCTTGTTCGGGACTCAAGGCATCGATGCCGACTCGTACCAGTCTTTGCAGTCGATAGTTAATCGATTCGAGATACACAAGTTGATCGGGGTCGCGGGCCAAGGATTGCCCGTCTATTCGCAACCTCCTCCGGAGCGCGAGATGGGGAGGGCCCGGCTTGGAACCGATCCAGCCCCGCCACGCCCGCGAGGTCGATGGACGAGAAGGACGCGACGCCGAAGACGACGCAGAAGACGTTAGGTGTTCTGGTTAGCCTTGGGCCTTGGTTTAACCGCCGCGCTTCATTCGATGTGGTCGCCCTGAGGGCTTTCAGTCACTGAAACAGTGATCCCCTCCGTGCGGGGGCGCAGCAAGATAGCCGTGACCGGATTGCTGTTACTGTCCTGCACGTTTTCAGCAGCAACGGCCGGGGCCCTTATGGGTGCGGCTTGGGACCTAACGGGTCTTTCGATAACCCTTATGACCGGATCTGCGATCGGAGTCGTTGCGGTTGTTTTGGACCAAACCCCGCTTCGTCCGCTGGCGGTCCGCAGGCAAGTGCCGATGGTTTGGTCTCGGGTTTTTGGAATGAAAACCGCTGCTGTTTTGTATGGACTTCGTCTTGGCATCGGTCCCGCTACGATCCTTAACACGTGGGTTTGGTGGGCCTTTGCTGTGACTTCTGCATCGCTAGGCCTGCAGCGATCCGCCATAGTCGGCGCCGCATTTGGGTTCGCGCGGGCGAGCCTCATCGCGATCGTCTCCTTGGGCGTACAAGGTTCAATGGCCGTTCGTATGGGTCGTGTTCAAAGTTTTGGTGGAACGACCCGCAGGCTATTAGCGGGTGTCGTAGCAGCGTTTTGCATTGCGGGGCTGTTATCGGCATGTCGACCTGCATCGACATCCAAGCCGCGGCCGTTGCCCGTCGCTAGCACTTTCGCCGCGGTGTGTCCGGCCCCCATCGATGACTCCCTCGACGCCATCCTCATCGACGATGCCCTTGCCGGTTTCGCCGTCGCCGACCCCGACCTTTTCGCGGTTGGCCCCCTCGATCTCGAGGCCGCCGCAGCAGAAGAAGACGATGTCGAGGCAGAGCGCTCACTGTTGATCACGCGGGAATTCCAACGAGGGTATGCGAAGGCCTGGACAAATGCGACGGAAGACGTTGTGGTAGCCACGGTCTATCTATTCGCCGAGCCTCGGGGCGCCAAGGCCTATCTTGATGACACCCTTATATCTTTGGAAGGAACTGGTGCGCAGCGAGTCGAGATCACAACACCTCCGGGCGGCGCGGCCTTTTCTCAAACGGATGAAGACGACCAAGGAACGCTAGTGACGCATGGCGTGGTGTTTGTGTCCGGAGATTTATTTCTCGCTCTACTCGGTTCGACGACGGGTTCTGGCTTGACCCTCCAAGATCTAAGGACCCTCGCCGAAACCCAGTTTGAGCGAATTTCAACGACAACTCCGCCGAGCGATGCAGTTTCGCCCAGTTGTATCCCCACCTAGAACCACCGTCTTCGATGGGACGAGATGGGACGAGTTCTCCACACGGGACAACTTCACAGTCAGGAACTCGCAAAGTTGACAAACAGAGTTACAGCTAACAGATAGTGTTGGTCAGATGAGGCCCCTAACCGCCCTTGTCCTGGCTCTGGTCCTCGTTGGAGGGGGCTGTGTTCGCTTCGATAAGGTGGTACAGCAGGGGGCTTACGGGCTGCGAAAAACAGGTACAACTGTTCCCGTCAACATCGAGATCGAAGATTCGTTGGTTCAGACAGGGCGTTTTCGATGCAATGAGACGGAGATTATAGGTGAAGGTCCGGAGGCTGGAAAGTTCACCCCTGAAATCCGGGGGGGAACGATCAGGCGTAAGGACTCCGCCAGATTCAACGCCGTCATCGAATACGTGATCGAGGCGGGCGGGGAGTCGTTTACTGGCACACAAAGGATTACCACTGAGGCCCTGACCGTGGTCAATCTCAAAGCACCCGAATTCGAAAACAGCCTTTCGAACCCGAACCCGACTCTTCATATCCCAAAAGGTTTAAGCGCCTGCAAGTTGAAGATTTCTGAGGGGTAAAACCTGACTCTGATGCCGCGCGCGCGAGCTCAAGATTCACGTGTCTGACACTTGACTGACGAATGAGGTTGTGTGACAATTGTCAGACGATTAACAAGGAGTCTGATGTGGCCAAGCGTCACGTGGAAGTGGTAAACGTTAGAGAGCTCTCTCGGCAAACGAGCAGGGTCCTGGATCAGGTTGAGGGCGGGGGGGTCGTCCTCGTGACGAAGAACGGTCGGCCCGTGGCGACAGTGACGCCTATTTCGGCGGAGGCCCTTGAAGACTTCGTACTTGCCCAGGCACCCATGTTTGTGGAGGCTATGGACGAGGCCGAGCGTGATCTCGAAGCCGGGAACACTACGAATCTAGATGCCCTCATAGATGAGTTCTCCAGCGATCAAACTGCCACCGATTGAGAGAGGTTGAACTCTCCGCGCGAGCTGCGAAGGACCTTCGTAAGGTTGTTGCTGGGCAAGATCGAGAACGTCTGCTGAGGGCAATGAAGGAAGGGCTGACACTAGACCAGTGGCCTCCAAATCTAGACGTCAAGACATTGAAGGGTGCCGAACCGTGGATGCGGATGAGAGTAGGGGATTGGCGAATCTTGTTTCGACAGGTGGACGCGGGCCCAGTTCTTGTGGCCCGTGTAGTGAATCGCAAGCAGCTTGAGGAAGCAGTTAGGACACTCAAAACAATTTGAGTCGACAGTTACGAAGAGTCGGGCGGAGCAGCGATTCTCGGGGCGGCGGCAGCTCCGACTAGGACCGTCGCCGCAAGCAATATCGCACTCAACCACGGAAGCCAAGATCGAGTCCTCTCCATGAACCGTTGCAAGTTGGCAGGGTCATATTGCTGGCACGGGCTCGTTCGAAGGTTCCCTTCCCAAAGGTCGGTGACGATACCTATTCGTTCTCCTGGTGCCGCGTTCCCGCCAAATCGAATCTCTTGGAGGGTAATCCTGGTGGGTGGTGGTCCATGGGACTTGAGAACAGTTTCAACTTGGTAGGTGCTTTGTGAAGTCGATGAATCGTCATTCACCTTGGTGCCGATGAAGACCAACGGGGATTCTCGGATCGCTTGGCGCATCCAAGCGTCGCCTCCCAGGAGGCACATCGAGGCCGCGGCGGGGGCCGCCATCGTAGAAAAAGCCCCCACAACGAGACCAAGAAGGATTATCGACTTGAGCATTGGGGTAAGACTCTAAGCAATCCGTGGAACCTTTGGGTCCGGTCCAGCGTCAGAAAGAGTCAAGCAAGTCCAACCAGGAGGGTGAATGTGACTACAGTAGCCTTGCGGGGAGCCCACGTGGCTGCCCTTCCGAAAAAGTCGCGAAGGTTCACTGAGGGGCGTTCCTGCGCCCATGGTGACTGCATCACGAAGCTGTCGATGTACAACCGTCGCGAGACGTGTTTTGCGCATGCTGGAGTAAAAATACCGAGGCTTCGCGGAAAGAAAACCGCCTAGCCTCTACAATCCGGGCATCATGAATCCGACTTAGGAGGACAGATGCGCCGGAAGTTGATCTTGCTCGCTTGTTTCATCCTGCCGCTCGTAGCGTTACCCGCGGGAGCTGCCTCTACTACCGTCGAGGCTCAAGACTTTAAGTTTGTCGACTCCCAGATCACCATTGAATCTGGCGATACCGTCACTTTCAAGAACGCCGGCGAAGCTCCACATAATGCCGTCGCGAGCGATGGTTCCTTCAAGACGGCGCTGCTCAACAGCGGCGATGAGGAGAAAGTGGTGATCACCGGATCGGGCGACATAGCCTATAAGTGCACCATTCATCCGGATCAAATGAAAGGTGTGATCACCGTGTTAGCTGCCGCCGCGAAGGAGCCCGTTCCAACGGTAGCCGCTTCTGCCACACCCACCGCCGTTAAGGCCGCTGCGAAAGAGGAAGAGGCCGAGGCCCCTCCGTCACAGAAGTACTTCCCATTCATCATGGTCGCTCTGTTCGTTCTCATGATCGGGCTGATCGGTTTGGGTTACCTGAGGATGATGATGAAGTCCGGCCGCAACCGCCAACCCTAAATCTTTGGCAGATCATCTGACTGACGTAGCCATGGCAGCCCGCTTTGCAGCAAGGGTTGCGATGAGTCGCCAAACCGAAGTTGACGACGATCTCGAAAGTCACTTCGTTGAACTTTCCGCCGAAGCCGAACCTTTGATAACCGAAGAGACCGGCTTTGCTGTGCCCTCATCGGCTATAGCTCGGGTTCTGACTCGCGCCGAGTGGGCTTCGGCGAATGTTGATTCCATGCTGACGATGATCGGACCCATGATACGAAAGCTGGACAAACGCATAGTCCGCACTCCTGTTTCGGGTTTGGTCCGCCTCGCATATCGTCCGGCCTTGGGCGCCCAGTTGGGAATGGTTTTGGGTTTCTTGTCCCAAAGGGTGTTGGGTCAATATGACACCTTGGTCGAACATGGCGATCAAGTGTGGTTCGTCGGTTCGAACATAGTCAACATGGAGCGAAAGTTAAGGTTCGTTCCCCGCGATTTTCGTCTTTGGATCGTTCTGCATGAATTGACTCACCGCGCGCAGTTCACAGGCAACCCCTGGCTTCGCGACCACTTCCGCACCGGGGTCAATGAACTGCTCGATTCGATGGATCTTGATGCCCGTGGTCTCACGGCTCGCCTTCGTGCTGTTTTCACCGATCGCGGGGCGCCGTTTGGTGTCCGCTTGCTCACGCCTGCCCAACGTGAGGCCTTCGATCGCATGCAGGCTTTCATGTCGGTGATCGAAGGGCACGGAAACTTCGTGATGGACCGTATCGCCGAGCGCATCATCCCAACTCAGCCGCAGATGCGACGGGTTCTGCGCGGCCAAGGCGGAGCAGGCGGACCCATTTCCAAACTCATCGGCAAGTTGCTCGGACTGGAGATGAAGCGGGCACAATATGAACAAGGGCAGGCCTTCTTCGATCGAATCTTCGAAGTTGGGGGCCAAGCTAAGGTTCGGTATTGCTTCACCGGCCCCGATGCGTTGCCGTCTTTGCAAGAGATCAGGAACCCCGACTTATGGATAGCAAGAACACCAGCCTGAATCGCATCTTGGTCGCCTTCAGCGGCGGCGCCGATTCAAGCGCACTGGCGTTGATGCTGAAACAACTTGGATTTGATTTAGTTCTGGGACACGTTGATCATCAGATGCGTCCATCTTCGGCTCACGATGCCGCTCGTTGCGTCGAGCTTGCAAAGGGCTGGCGATTGCCTATCGAGGTCGCCCGGGTGGTAGTACGTCCTGCGACTGAAGCCGAGGCGCGTCGCGTGCGTTACGCGGCCCTCGAGAAGATCGCTGACGAACTTGGATGTGTCGGCATCGCGACTGGTCACACGCTTGACGATGATGCCGAGACCGTTGCGATGCGCCAGCAA
>JBDSRR010000256.1:0-2470 GCA_039929185.1 Actinomycetota bacterium | reverse complement strand
TGCTATCGCGAAAAGGCCCCCAAGTAGGGGGCCTTTTCAACTTAGTGGATCCGTTACGGCACCAGGATGGCGGCCGCACAGGTCGCGGACTTCTGCGGAGTCGTAACGTCGCTGGACATCGCCATGGGCTCGATGGCAGTATCGGCGAAGGAGCTGTGGCTCACCTGGACACACCACGCGGTGCCAGCGATAGATTGCACGGCATCGTGAGTGATGGGGGTTGCATACTTGTAGCCTTCGGTCTCAAGTTCAGCCAGAGTACTGGCGTACCTGTTGTTGCCGACCAGATACGATTCTTCTGCCGTAGCAGCGTTCTTCAGGGCGGATTCCATCTGAGCTGTCCAGCCCTTTTTGCGCTGGTTCAGGAACACTGGAATCGCAATCGCTGCCAAAATGGCGATGATCAGAATAACAACAAGAAGTTCGATAAGGGTGAACCCCTTCTCGTCCTTCTTGAGACGTTCGTTGAACATGCTAAACACGCAACCACCTTCCCTTTCTTTGTCCTTGCACTTGATGTTGCCGAAAGTATCGTCTATTCAGCCTGTTAATGAAATCGACCAATCGGTTCATCTTTATGCACCCATTGGGGGATGCTACCCCGATGTTCGCCTATCGAAACGTATTTCCCATTGGTATTTGATGGTTCCTATTTGATCAGGTCGAATATCTTGAACATCGGCAGGTAGAGGGAAACGACCATTCCACCAACGAGAGCGCCCAGCACGGCGATCATCAATGGCTCAAGAAGGGCCGTCAGCGACTCGGTGGTTGATTCGATCTCTTGGTCGTAGAAGTCTGCGATCTTGTCGAGCATGTTGTCGACTTGGCCCGTGTCCTCACCTACCGAAATCATCTGCACCACCATCGGTGGGAATACTTTGTGGTTACGCAGGGGGGCGGCGATAGTTTCGCCCTCGCGCACGCTGTTCATGACGTCTATCGCAGCGGCCCCCACTACGGCGTTACCCGTGGCTTCTGAGGTTATCTGAAGCGCCTGCAGGACAGGTACCCCGCTTCGCAGAAGCAGGCTGAGCGTCCTTGCGAAACGCGACATCGCCACCTTCGAGAAAAGGTCGCCAAAAACGGGTGCTTTGAGCTTCCAGGAGTCGGTTCGGTAGGTGAATTTCGCGCTCGAGGCTCTCGTCCGCTTATACAAGACGAAACCAGCGATTACGACGACTATCAGGATCGGAACCCCGATTACTGCTTTGTTGGACAAGAAGACCAAGATCTTTGTTGGAAGCGGCAATTCACCGCCTAGGTCATCGAACATCTTCGCGAAAGTTGGAACTATGAAGATGAGCATGACGGTCATCAAGATCATCGCGATGCCAAAAACCACTACCGGGTAAGTCATCGCTGACTTGATCTTTTGCCGCAGTTTGTAGTCTTTTTCGAAGTTGTCCGCGACTCGTTCCAGCACGGTGTCTAGCTGTCCGCCGGTTTCACCGGCACGCACCAGCGATACGAAAAGGGGGCTAAAGATCTTTGGGTGCTTGGCCATCGAGCCTGACAGGCTGCCCCCTTGCTCAACGTCGTCCCTTACTTGGATGACCGTTTTAGCAAGTCGCTTGTTCGCGGTCTGCTCGCCGAGGATAGTCAGCGCCCTCAAAAGCGATAGGCCAGAGCTGATCATGACGGCGAACTGTCGGGAGAAGATCGCTAAGTCTTTGAGCTTCACCCGCTCGGGGATTATGGTGATCTCTTTCTTCAGAGAGACCTTGGACTGTTCCTTTATCTCAAGGGGAATCATGTTCTGGGCTCGAAGGCGCGAGGCTACAGCCGCGTTGGATTCGCCTTCCATCGTGCCTTCGACGACTTTGCCGTCGCGTGTCCTTACGCGATAATCAAATGCTGTTGCCATTGCCTAGACCTCCCGATGCCGCGATACTAACGGCCATTTTGTACCTTCGACCGACGAAAAGCACGGCTTAACAGCCAAGGAGGATAAAAGCCATGTCAAAGCAGTATCTAAATCACGTCGACGGCAAGTGGATCCCGTCAACCTCTGGAGAGTTTTTTGCCAGCACCAACCCGGCCGATCAGACCGAAGAGTTGGGGACGTTTCCTCGCTCCGTTGCGGCAGACGTAGACCTGGCGGTAGCCGCTGCGGCTGATGCGTATCCGGCCTGGAGGCGCACTCCGGTGCCGGAACGAGCTGACTATGTTCTTCGCGCCGGCCTCGTTTTGGAACAACGCAAGGAAGAACTATCCACCTTGATGACTCGCGAGATGGGTAAGACCCTGAAAGAAAGCCGCGCTGACGTTCAGGAGGGGATCGATTTTTGTTTTTACATGGCTGGCGAAGGGCGTCGGTTTTTCGGCCACACCGTGCCAGCCGAGTTGCCGAGCAAGTTTTCGATGACCTTGCGACACCCCATTGGAGTGGTCGGATTGATCACGCCATGGAATTTTCCGATCGCGATCCCTTTGTGGAAGATCGCACCTGCGCTGGTCGCTGGCTGTA
>JBDSRR010000255.1:0-7627 GCA_039929185.1 Actinomycetota bacterium | reverse complement strand
CTAAAAGGTCTGTCCGCTGTCCGCAAGCGCCCAGGGATGTACATCGGATCGACGGGTCCGAGAGGCCTGCACCATTTGGTATACGAGGTGGTCGACAACGCCGTAGACGAGGCTCTAGCGGGACGATGCGACCTTATCTTGGTCACCATCCATACCGACAACTCAGTTACCGTGGTCGACAACGGCGCTGGTATCCCAGTCGATCCACCCAAAGGCGAGCGCCGACCCGCCGTTGAGGTTGTGCTCACGGAACTGCACGCCGGCGGTAAGTTTGGCGGCAAAGGCTATGCCGTATCGGGTGGGCTGCACGGAGTGGGAGTGTCGGTTGTCAATGCTCTGTCTCACCGGCTGGTGGTCACGGTCACTCGCGATCAAGCAGTGTGGACCGCTGAATTCTCGCGTGGCAAGACAACCCAACCGCTCAAAAAAGTCAAAGCGTCTTCTGCGAAGACTGGTACTTCGGTCACCTTCTGGCCAGACCCGACGATCTTTACTGAAACTACCGAGTTCGATTACGACATCATCGCTAGACGGCTTCGCGAGTTGTCATATCTAACCCGAGGCGTCGAGATCCGCTTCAACGACGAACGCAGTGGTCAAAACGACACCTACAAAGCATCTGGTGGGATAGCGGACTTTGTAAAAGCGCTTTCAACTGGCAAGGAAACTTTGAACAAAGTGATCCACTTCGACAAGGCTGGCGAAGGTCGCGAGGTGGAAGTCGCTCTCATGTGGAATGCGGGTTTCACCGAATCGATCTATTCGTTCGCAAACACCATCAATACCCACGAAGGCGGCATGCATGAAGAGGGTTTCCGCAAGTCGATCACCAATGTGGTTAACCGGTATGCGCGCAACAAGGCTCTGCAAAAGGAAAAGGAGGGCCCCTTAGAGGGGGGCGACATCCGCGAAGGTCTGACTGGCATAGTAGCGGTCAAGTTGCGCGAGCCTCAGTTCGAGGGCCAAACTAAAACCAAACTAGGCAACACCGAGATGCGTTCGTTCGTCGAGACGGCCGTTAACGAGAAACTCGCCGAATGGTTCGAGGAGAACCCCACAGAAGCCCGGCGCATCGTGGCGAAGGCGCAGCAGGCGTCGCGTGCCCGGATGGCGGCTAAAAAAGCCCGTGACATAGCCCGCAAAAGTGTTTTCGACGGTGGCGGGCTTCCGGGTAAGCTCGCAGACTGCTCAAGTAGAGATCCAGCAGTCACTGAGCTTTTCATCGTCGAGGGTGACTCAGCAGGCGGCAGTGCCAAGATGGGTCGCGACCGCGAGTTTCAGGCGATCCTGCCGATCAGGGGCAAGATCTTAAATGTCGAGAAAGCACGACTTCACAAAAGCCTTGAAAATCGCGAGGTTCAGGCGCTCATCACTGGAATAGGTACAGGTATCGCCGACGAGTTCGATATCGAAAAGGCCCGTTATCACAAGATCTGCCTGCTCGCCGATGCCGACGTCGACGGTCAACACATCACCACACTTTTGTTGACCTTCTTATTTCGGTATATGCCCAAACTTATTGACGCTGGATATGTCTACCTAACGCAGCCCCCTCTTTACAAGTTCACCATGGAGGCCAAAAAGCATTACGTGTTCAGCGAGAGCGAATACGAACGCTTCCAAGCTGAGCACCCCAACAAGAAGATCTCAACTCCCGAGCGTTTCAAGGGCCTAGGCGAGATGGACGCGGAAGAATTGTGGTCTACCACGATGAATCCCGAAACGCGCATCATGAAGCGAGTTCATCTGGAAGATGCTGCCTTGGCCGATGAGATCTTTTCGATCCTGATGGGTGAAAATGTCGAGAGTCGCCGCGACTTCATCACGAAGAACGCCAAGTACGCAATCCTGGACGTTTAAGCCGCATGCCTGACGAAGACCTTCCTTCGGTCCAACTGCCCCTTGGCGACTCGCGCATCGAAACCGTCGATCTAGAAGAGGAGATGCAACGCTCATATCTTGATTACGCGATGAGCGTCATCGTTGGCAGGGCGCTGCCCGATGTTCGCGATGGCCTTAAGCCGGTGCACCGAAGGATCCTGTGGGGCATGTTGGAGTTGGGGGCCAGACCAGGAACGCCCCATAAAAAGAGTGCCCGAGTAACAGGTGACGTGATGGGTAAGTTTCACCCCCATGGCAACCAGGCCATCTACGATGCTCTGGCTCGCATGGCGCAGGACTTCACGATGCGACACCCCCTCATCGACGGCAAAGGAAACTTCGGCTCTGCCGACGGCGATCCCCCAGCCGCAGAACGCTACACCGAGTGTCGTCTGGGTGCCCTGGCGATGGAGATCGTGCGGGATATCGACGAGGACACCGTCGACAAGATTCGCAACTACTCCGACGAATATGACGAGCCAACAGTTATGCCGTCGCGTTTTCCGAATCTGTTGGTGAATGGATCAACCGGCATTGCCGTTGGAATGGCAACCAACATCCCGCCGCATAATCTGGGGGAGGTGATCGATGGAGTTGTGGCTGTTATCGATCAACCCGATATACCAACCGACGAGCTTATTAAGATCATCAAGGGCCCCGACTTTCCTATGGGAGGCGAGCTGCTTGGAATGCGTGGCATACGTGACGCGTATGAAACCGGGCGCGGCATAGTCAAGGTCCGCGGTAAATGTGAAGTAGAGGAAACCAAGCGTGGGCATCGCATCGTCATAACCGAACTGCCTTACATGGTTTCGGGGGACCGCCTACTTGAAAAAGTTAAGGAACTCGTTGACTCGAAAAAAGTGGTCGGAGTTTCCGGGGGCCGCAATGAAACCAACCGCAAGGGGACCCGCATCGTTATCGAGTTAAAAAGAGATGCTATTCCCCAAGTAGTCCTAAACAACCTTTTCAAATTCACCCAGCTTCAAGATTCCTTCGGCATGAACATGCTGGCGCTTGTCGATGGTGTGCCGCGAACCCTGCCACTTCGCGACTTCCTCACGCATTACGTTGCCCACCAAGTCGAAGTGATCACTCGACGCACAAAATTCCGCTTGGCTAAAGCAGAAGCGCGCATGCACGTTCTTGAGGGGCTCTTGATCGCTCTCGATCACATCGATGAAGTCATCCGACTGATCCGAGGGGCCGACTCTGCCGACGCGGCCCGCACGGAACTGATGAGTCGCTACCAACTCTCGGAGATCCAAGCCAACGCCATCTTAGACATGCAGCTACGAAGGCTCGCAGCACTGGAGCGTCAAAAGATCAAAGACGAGGCGGACGAGCTTGCCAAAATTATCAAGGAGCTCAAAGCGATCCTTGCCTCGCCAGCCCGTGTGCGAAAGATCATCCGCGACGAGTTGCTTGAGGTGCGAGACAAATTCGCCAACCCGCGACGAACATCGATCGCCGGCGATGAAGCCGACTTCAACATCGAGGATCTCATCCCTGACGATGACGTGGTGGTCACGATCACTCGGTCCGGATACATAAAGCGCGTGCGCTCTGACATCTATAAAACACAAGGGCGCGGGGGTAAGGGCATCATCGGTGCTAAACCGAAAGAGGGCGACATCGTTCAGCACATGCTCACAACAACCAATCACTCGTACGTGATGATTTTTTCAAATCGCGGGAAGGTCTACCGGCTAAAAGCTCATGAGATCGGTGAAAAGGACAGAACAGCAAGAGGAATCTCTATCCGTAACCTGCTGCCATTCATCGAAGACGAAGAAGTGGCGGCGGTCATCGATACCCGTGATTTCCAGGCCCACAGGTTCCTGGTTATCTGCACGAAGAAGGGGATCATCAAAAAAACCGAGTTCACCGCCTACAACTCGTCGCGTCGCGACGGCATCATCGCCATAAACCTAAGGGACGGCGATGAAGTCGTACTTGTACGCGCGACCTCCGGAGAAGATGAGTTGATAATGGTTTCGAAGCGAGCAATGGCTATCAGGTTTGCCGAAACCGATGTGCGCCCCATGGGACGCACCGCTAGTGGAGTTATAGGCATGCGGCTTAGCGAAGCGGACGAGGTGGTCTCTTTCGACGTTGCAGACCCGTTGGCGGAACTATTGATAATTACCGATTCCGGCTATGGCAAACGGACGCTTGTCGATAAGTATCCCATCCAACGTCGCGGAGGTAAGGGCGTAAAGACTGCCAAGTTGACTGGCAAGCGCGGTTCAGTGCAGGGTGCTGGTGTGGTTCGGCTAGGCCACGAAGTATTCCTTATCGCTAGCGATGGGCAAGTGATTCGCATGACAGTCAAAGACATCTCAAGGCAGGGCCGCGACACAACGGGTGTGCGGGTCATGACGCTTGATCCCGGAGTTTCTGTCGCTGCTATCGCCCCAGCTATAAGCGAAGAGTAACGTCTGGGAACTTTCGAACCTTCTTCGGGCGGGGCAGGCTTCACCGCTAAGGGGGCCTCGCTAACAGACCTCTTCGAAACGGCAGGTCAAGCGATGCTCTCGAAGGCATATAACACCTCAACCGTTGGTTTCGAGCGGGAGTTGAGCGTTACTGCCAAGGCCCCTGACATAGAGACCTTATTGGCGGCCTGGCTGAGGGAGTTGCTGGTACTTTTTGGCGAAGGATTCGCTATCGGCGACCTGTTGGTTGTGGAAGTTGGACAAGTCTCAAGCCGAAGTTATGGCGCAACCGGGATGTCTGTCCGGGGGACTGCCCGGGGCAGGATGATCGGAGACTGGTTTGAAACCAAAGGCACCCCAACTCTTGATGTAGGACAAGTCGTGATCGTTAAGAGGAGACGCAGATATGAAGCCTCCGTCTTACTGGGGGGCTGACGGGGTATTCTGCTTGGCGATGCAAACGCACGATATGGACCCAGAACCCGAAGAGCCTCCACCTGCACGCGAGGCGACTGTTACCCCACCTGCACGCGAGGCGACTGTTACTCCACCACCCGCCCCCATGAAGGAACCACCTGCGACATTCGGGCAAAGCACGGAGGGGGGCCACGATCACCTAAGCGACCTCTTCGTGCCCGACGCCGTTCCTCGACCAATGCCGCAGACTACCGGCGTACCGAAGCTCTTCGAAACACCTGTGGAGAAACCTCCCGCATCGCCTTATGCGCCCTCGACTTGGAAACCGGACCCAGTCATGCCAGCGCCTGTTCCCTCCGTCGATACTTCATCGAGTCCTAAAGAGCCTCTTCTAACTCAGATATCGCGTCCAATCTCTTGGGAGTCACAAAGGCCAACAAAGCAATCACGTTCAACGACATCACACCGCAGGATCAAGAAGATCGAAACGTGGAGCGTGCTCAAGTTTTCCTTGCTGTTTTATTCCGCAGTGATGCTTATTGGACTGTTGGCAGTCATGATTTTGTTCTATGCGGCCTCCGCTGCAGGAATAGTCGACAACACCGAAAGTTTCATCCGGGGTGTGGGCTGGCCCGAGTTCCGCATCCGCGCGGCTTCTGTTTTTCGGGTCACACTGATTTTGGGTGTCCTGCAGGTCATCTTTTGGTCAGCAGTCAACCTTGTGCTTACGTTTTTGTACAACCTCGTCTCCGATGTCAGCGGAGGCATCGAAGTTATCGTTGCCGATTAAGGGCTATGGCAGAAGTATGGTGTCGCGGTCTAGTGCGTCACCTTGGGCCTTGTCGAGACCCTGGCAGTAGTTACCCCGAACAGCAGCCTCGCCTGCTGCCAAAGAGTTCTGCAGCCTCTGTTGAGTGTACGGCCCCGAATTTAGCGGCCCCCCTAGGATCGCTGAGGTTGTGCAGTTAGCTTCAGCCAGGCTCAAACGATGCGAAATACTTGCGGTTAGATCTGCTGGATCGGGGGCGATCATCGATAGCTTGAGGGCGTAACGCCCGTCGCTAAGTTTGAAGATCTCGACTATGCGCCCTTCCTGCGGAAAGTCGATGAGTGACGCTGTCTCGATGCGCCAGAAGGGGCGGGCGACAGTAGCTGAAACGGTGCCCTTGATCGAGCAAGCGGCAGGAGTGCATGCTCTTATGACGTTTTCGTGTGTGTGGCCGGCGATATGTGCCATCACGTTCACCACGTTGGTCGAAGAGCCGAGCAGCCCGTTCAGTGCTGCAGGAGACTTGCTCCCAAACTGCTCGTAACTGAACGAGCGATCGGGATGATGGCTGAAGACGATAGCCGCTTTCCCGGCGTTCGATGGTGCTTCGAGTTCGCCTTTGAGCCAGTCGTACTGCTCTTGGTCGAAGAAGCCCTGTTCAGACGTAGCCGGGGCTGGCGTTACCTCGTTTCCAGCGACCAACCCTCCGGTTTGGGAGTTAGTGGCACCTTTTCGATGAAGGTCCGCGTTAACTCCGTCGAAGATCGTGTTGATAACGATCATCCGCACCTGGCCCCCGGCAGCGTCAAAGGCGTAGTAGCCATCGTTGCGGTCGTTCAAGTCGTTCAACCTCGTGCTACCTACCTCGTTGAACCCGTGGCCGACAGGACCAGGAACCGCGGTCGTGTAGAACCATTCGTTGATGAATTCGCGTTGACTTTCGAAGAAGTACCGGCCAAACGTCGCGGCCCCTGCCTGGAAAGGCTGTTGCATCGTTAAGGTTCCACGCACCGATGCATCGTGATTGCCGAAGACCGCGTAGTGCGGTACGGCTAAAGCGCGGTTGTCGCATCCCAGTGATCCATCCGTACACCGAAGTGACCCTGGAAGACCAGGAGCGGTGTGATGCGAACCGCCTAACTGGCTGGCCATGTAGGTTTCTGCTAACTGGCGTGCAGAACGGGTTGGCGTCAGCGCGTAAGTTGGGTCGTTTTCGTTGGGTTCGGGTGCCTGGCTGTCTGCTACCAACGCGCCGGTCGCGGTTCGAAACCTGGCTCGCATATCGGCTGTGCATGGTCCTACGCCGAGCTTGGGCACTCCCCTTGAATCGTTTGTCGTATAGCCGCAGTTGGCTTCGTAAGCGGTTGGGGCACCAGAAACGCCGTCGAGATTGTCGATGTATCTGCGGGTTTCATTGAGTGTCATGTTGTCTGTCAGGTCGCCGGTGGCGATCATCAACGACAGGTCTTTGATTCCGTCGCAATGGTTGATGGTTTTGACCATCGCGTTTAGTACCTCATCTGTGTACTCCTCCTGCAACCTTTGAGCAGATCCATTGCCGAGACCTGGCTCGAATGCTGTCTCTAGATAGTTCCCCGTGATCGCAGGCGAGGCTTCGTCATCCAGGATGTGAGTATCCGATAGATTCACGAATCGGTAGATGGGCTCCGCCCCTTCGGGGATGTTTGCCGACGAAGTGAGGGTTTGGGTCGGATAAGAGTCCCTGGAACATGAGATGGCGCTGTGATGTGCACCGGCTGCCCAGGAGACGGCGGTGGCCACAACGGCAACCGGCAAAAGTACGAACAGTCTCTTAACTTTCAATCGCTACCTCCGAGTCTTGATTTACACAGTTACTCAATGATTCGCCGCAAAAGGCCAAACTCCTGCTTTTTGGCACGAAAGGAAGGTTACAATCTGTCGTTCAAAGGGGGCCATAGCTCAGCTGGTTAGAGCGCAGCACTGATAATGCTGAGGTCCGTGGTTCGACTCCACGTGGCCCCACGACTGGATATGTGCTTCAGGAACCTTCCATGGCGTAGGCGATGGCCTCGTCGAGGCTCCATTTTTCCGATTCTGTCCAGAGGTCCTGCAAGTGCTCTTCGGTGAGACCCTCTTCACC
>JBDSRR010000254.1:0-8099 GCA_039929185.1 Actinomycetota bacterium | reverse complement strand
CCCGCTGAATCATGGCGCTCTGCTTGAACTCGAACACGGCCACGTCAACGTTCTCGACGGAGAGTTCATGGCTGAAATCGCGGCGACGTTGCGCGAGATCGGATCCGAAGATGTCGACGCGTTAGGGCCGAGCGGGTTAGACCGATGAAAGACTTCGCGTAATCGGAACTTTGCCCATAATCACCGTCGGTCCCCCCGGCGCGTACGTGAGCTCAAGGCTTCCACCGAGGGCAGTCAGTCGATCAGTCAGGTCCAGCATCCACTCCGACTCGGCGGAGCCGTCGAAACGACCCTTCCGCCAAGTCGCCTTAAGAACAAGGTGTTCATCGGCCGTGTAGATTTCCATCTCCGGCGGGTCTTGGACCTTCCTGATTATGTCAACGCCGCAGAAGTACATCACCGCTTCCACTTCGATGGGGAAACGACGGTTTCTCGCATCGTCGGTTACGTCGAGCAGGATCCTCGGGGTCGTCTTGGCCAGTCGGGACTCCAGGGCCGCAACGATCCCCTTTTCTTCGAGTATGGGAGAAAAAACACCGTGTGCTATCTCTCTCAGCACCGCCAACGCGACGTCGGATGTTTCGGCAGCCTCCTCAAGCAATCGAATCGCCTGACTTTCGTCACCGGCACCAGGTGGACTCGCAGCATCGAGCAACTTAGCTATTCGGGCAAGGTGGGGGCCGAGTTTCGCGTCGATCTCGCCTTCCATCGAGCGTCGAACGGACATTTGCGTGGTTAGCAATCTCCGACTCGAGCGCTCTAGCTCGGTCCGAATCTCCGCCTGTTCTTGCAGACGCTGTTGCAACTGAAAAGTAAGCCTCGCGTTCTGGAATGCCGCTCCGGCCTGACGAGCCAACACACCGAGGAGCCTGCGATCTTCTGTGGAAACGCCATCGCCGCGCTTTTTATGAACATCGATCTGTCCGATCGTCTCGCCTCTGTAAGAAATCTCGACCGACAGATCGGGCTCGGCGCTCTCGACTGCGCGGCCGGGTGGCCACACAGCAACTCGATCGCCGGCAGTTGAGACAGCGACTCGAACGACCACCAGCGAGGCCCCAACTCCATCTGCCGCCGCCCGAGCCACTCGCGGAAGCATTTCCTGTATTTGAAGTGACGTTGCCGCATCCTTCGAGAAGTTCATGAGGACTTCGTACGAGGCCGAACGGGCGCCGTAGACGATCTTGTTAGCTAATCGTTGCGTGCGCGAGCGAACCGGCGCGAACCCGAAAGTGACGAGCCCCATTGCCAGCACCGATGGCACTAGGCCCGAACCGCGAACACTTACCAATCTGGAAGCTCCGACTGAAATCGAAACGTAAGCGACAGTGATGAAGAGTGCCAGAGCGCCAAAAGTAATCGTTCTATTTATAACCAGGTCGATGTCGTAGAGCCGGTACTTAAAGATGGCTATCGCCGCCGCCACGGGGACAAGCAACAGAGACAGTTGGACGGCGAAAGACATAACGGCTTCGATGTAGGCCGTCCGCATACCAGCTAGAGCGAGCAGCTCATCCGACAAAAAAGTTATCGAGAAAAGAACTGCCGCAAAGGCAAGCCACTTTAGCTGGAGGCGTGTCTCCCCCTCTGACTGGCGGAAACGGACAGCTAAGGAAATCCCCGCCACCACAAGGGCGACGACGAAGAGGAGATAGACAATTTCTTGTGCCCGTCCGAAGAGTGACACCCCATACGACAGGAACTTGAAAGCAGGTATCTCGAACTGCCTCAAGGACAACGAACGCGAGCCAAAGGCCTGCCGTAGGCAGATCATGATGACTACCGCTGCTGCAAAAGCCGCGGCCGGCCTCCATCTACGGGACGGAAGCCTCCCATCTGGGAACAACAGAAAGAGAAAGACTCCCCATAGACCCCATCCCAAATAGGGTGTCCAGGAGGTAAGCCACACGATCCAAGCTGGCGCCGCTGGAACTATCTTGCGGCCCCCAATCACGAAGAACCCTTTGGCCACCTCGACGAAGAAGTAGTAGTTCACTCCAAAGAACCATGTAGCAAAAGCTAGTGCTCCACCCATGAACAACCATGCCACCAGGTTGGTCGGCCGGCGGATCAATACGAGCGCCCCCACGGTGGCGAAGGTGATCGGCGCCAAACCCAGCGCAACGACGGCGGCGTCAAACCAGAGCGTCGGATGGCGCGCGGGTCCGGAGAACCTCAGGTTGGCAAAGAAATAGGCGTAGATCGCGGCGGCCGTCAGAGCCAGAACCAGCAGCCACAGGATTATGGCGGCAACGGCTCGCATCCGAGCCAACGCTCGCTCGGCCACCTTATTTGCCGTTATCTAACACAAGCTCATCGGCCCACAACCGCCCTTTGCCGTTGAGGAAAACACCGAAGCAGAGACGCGCCGCGCTTTCTCCAGGCGTTATTTCCACGGAGTGTTTGCTCCAGTCCGATGACCCGGTGACAGTGCGACCGTTCATGTTCTGAAAACCCACACTCTTGCCGTCAGCTGAAGAAGCTTGGATCCAGAGTGATCCGCCCCAACCCTCGATGCCTTCCGACCTTAGATGTCCGGAGAGACGGATCCGCTGGCCCGGTTGAGGCGTGTTCAGACACTGAGCGAGCCCACCATGCTTATTAACGATGGGTGCAGCAAGACTGATTCGCAGGCTCGACTTACTTGAGTACTTCACCTCAGAGTCCACCTCGTAGCGGTAGTCGTCAGGGCTTCCGCCGCCCGACCCCCTGGCGATGACCCACCCGTTAGGAAGGCTCCCGGCATAGGTTCCCTGTTCAAAGCCGAGGTTCTGAGGTTTCGCCCCACCGGGTAATTCGTTGGGCGGAACTAGCTTGACAGCGCCACATGCCGGGAGCAGCAGCACCAGCGCGGCGCGCACGATCAGCTTCACAGTGGCAGCCTTCCTGATAAGACAGTTCCGACGCCCGCGCGGGAATCGATCTCAAAAGAACCTTGCAACGCGCGCATCCGATCCGCCATGTTCTGAAGGCCCGCGCCTCTCGCAGACGAAACGTCGAAACCAGCTCCGTCGTCAGCGACCGTGAACCCAATTGAGCCATCGGTCTCCTTGACGTGGATCCTTACCGACGATGCCTTGGCGTGTTTCGCCGCGTTCTGAAGGGCTTCAAGGCAGGTGAAGTAAATCGCCGCCTCCACCTCCGCTGGATAACGTTGGTCGGTCCCGTGGACTCGAACTGACATGGGTAGCCGAGTGGCTGTTGATTCGAGGGCCGCAGTGACGCCGCTTGCGACCAGCTCCTTCGGATACAGCCCCTGCGTGAGTTCTGCTATCGACCCCAGAACTCCATCATTCATAGCCTGCGCATCGGCCACGGCCTTCCTGCCTCGAGGGGGATCGCGCGGGATCAGGATCTTCGCCAACGCGATCTTGATCCCAAGCGCGGTGAGGTGCTGCTGAGCACCGTCATGGATGTTTCGTTCGAGGGCTCGCCGCTCGGCGTCCTGAGCCTTCACGAGGCGTCTTCGGGCCGCGGTTAGAGCCGCGGAATCTTGAACAACGTCATCGACCATCGATTGAAGGTCTGCGCGCAGACGAACATTTCGCAGGACGATCGAAGCCACAGACGCAAGGTTCTCAAGCATCTCGCGCTGCTGAGGTGAAAACGGCCGCCCATCCTGATCAATCTCGAAGGCGCCCAACAGATCTTGTCCGTGACGGATCTCGATGAGACCGGTCGGATCTATCTCCGCGGGACCTGGGAGCTGCACTGGTCCAACCTTAGGATGTGAAGCAACCCGTGTGAGGCCGCCGCCGATCCACAACCACACCGCCACGTTATCGGCCTTGAGCGCGGCTGCCAGTATTCGCGCCATCTCCAGCGGCACCTCTTCGCCGGCGTGGTACCGAGCGATACGATCGGTGAAATCGGTGATGACCTCTGGTGGGGGTGTTGTGGTGCGGTAGACGATCCCGCGGGCGAAACGTTGGCTAGTTCGCTTCAATGGCTCCAATGCCCACGCCACGAGGGCGATGGCCGCTATCGAAATACCAAGGTGAGGACGTCCTGCGCCGAGTTGAGAGCTACCTGCAGCTACCCCAACAAACACGGCTCCGAGGAATGCGAGGATCAGCACTGAAGACAGGCCGCTCGCCGCCACCACCTGGTTGCGCGCTTTCATTTTGAAGGATTCGGTCATGGCAGCTTCGTGAGGAGCCTTCGCGCGAGGTCGACCGCGATCTGGCGTGTCAGCGGTTCATCTATTTCCTTCTCGAACATCGTTTCGACCTCGAAGTGCCTGCCACCCTTCGTCAGGACCGAGAGAGTCGCCCCCTCATCATCGCCATAGTACCAAGACGATTTTCTCCAATAGGCCGCGGCGCCCAGCCCCTTCAAACGCTCGCCCGATGCAGCCAGGAGGCTTTCGGGCGGCGTTTGTTTGCTGATCGACCAATAGAAGTGATAGTGGGGATTCTCGCGGTGTTCGTTCACGTCGATATCGCATTTCCAACCACCACCGATGGGGCCTTCTCCGAGCCGGGTGAGTCCACCCATTTGTTCGGATTCCGCGAACACTATGCGTTCGTTGGCGACTGGAGCCCACTTCCCCTTCAGCATCGTTAGCAACTCAGCCTCAGTGACGATAGAACAAGGTGGAAACGGCGGCTCTTCTCTGGGGGGGCTGTCCTTGCCGGGGAAGACCTTCTCCATCTTTGCCATAGCAGACTGGACAGCATCCTTTATCGGCTCGAGAAGTAGCTGCTCTGCCTTCGGGACTCCGGACACATTCATTTCCAGCTTTGCTCCGCGGTCGGTGAGCGCAGATAGATAGAGCGTCTGGCTTGCAGTGTTGTACGAATACTGAGCTTCCCGACCGAGATTCGAGATTTGGTTGACTTTGACACCGGTACCGACGAAAGGGGAGCCGACATCTGTTGTCGCTTTTCGGCCAACAAAAAGTGTCACCTTACCCCCGGATGCTGGGCCGTCTTGGACATACTCGCAGCCGCTGAAACGCGGCTCGGGAGAGCGATAGAGATTAAGTACCTGGACGACAGGGCCCCCCACTATCTTCGCCGCCTGTTCCAGGGTGATCACATTGCAGGGGTTGATTGAGACCTCTTGGCCTTCCTCTATCCGCTGGGAGACTTTGACCATGCCGCAGCCGCTGGCTGCAACCACAAACACAACTGCCAATACAAAACGTAAACGCATCCCAGGGCCCTTCTCTTGGTGACTGCCCAATCATCCCCTTCGCGGGCACCGATGAGAAGGCGGTCCTCCGACGATTCTGCCGGAGGAAGACCGCCACCTCCCGGCGGAAATCCTCCGGTAGGTATGGCGGCCCCCACCCTTCCTTGGAAGGCCGCCTCGGGAGATTGTGAGAGAGTCCAAAACGAAGGGAAGGGATCCCATGAAATTCAAGAAGATCTTCACAACAGCACTATCGGTTGTAATGACTTGGAGCCTCGTAGGAGTTGTGTTCGCGGGTGACTTGAATCCGTCGGTGCTCGCATGTGATCGAGCGCCTGTATCAGGAGGAGGTTCGTTGTTTACTCCACCCGATGACTACCTCAATATTCCGGACCCGTTTGCAGGTGACCTTGACCCGATCGACGTTCAAGGCAGTGGGGTGTCAACCTCAGCGACACTGGCTGCCACGACCATACCTGTCTACTTTCACGTGATCACCGATGCGTTGGGAATCGGTAACGTCCCGGACGCGCTGATCATGGAACAGATCCGTATCATGAATGACTCATTTTCTGGGTTGTCCGGAGGGCCGGGGTCCAATTTCCAATTCGCGCTCACCGATGCAGGCATCGACAGGACCGTCAACACTGCATGGTTCAACATGACTGCGGGTTCGGCCGAAGAATCGGCCGCCAAGACCGCCCTTAGGAAGGGAGATGCAAAAACACTCAATGTCTACACCGCCGACAGTAGGTGGAAGGGTGGGCGCGTTAGTTGGGCAACTTTTCCATGGAACTACAAATTCAATCCTTCGATGGACGGTGTTGTCCTCAACTTCCTGCACATGCCGGGCACCGGCCTCAGCCTCGGCGACGTTGCCGTGCATGAGGCCGGGCATTGGCTGGGCTTGTATCACACCTTCCAGGGCTATTGGGTCAACGACCAAGGCGTGCAGTCGGGGTCGGGCTGTGTCGATCCCGGTGACTACGTCACCGACACGCCAGCGGAAGATCGCCCTGCGAGCGGCTGTCCTATCGGCTCCGACACCTGCACTTCTGAAGGCGCAGACCCCATCCACAACTTCATGGACTACTCCGACGATGCCTGCCAGACGGAGTTCACCGCGGGGCAGGTCTCTCGAATGGAACAGAAATACATTGAATACCGGACTCCTGCACTGCGTCCGGGCAAGGGCCGTAGCCGGAAATAGGCTCCGCCGCTATCCAGCGGATCTGAGATAGGTGAGCACTGCCGTGACCCGGCGGTGCACATCCTTTTCTTCGGAAAGACCAAGTTTAGTGAACAACGAGTTGATGTGCCGCTCAACCGCGCGATCTGACATGAACCCGGCTTTCGCTATCGACGCGTTGGTCATTCCCTGGGCCATGGCTTCGAGCACCTCACGCTCGCGGTCGGTGAGTTGCGCGAGAGGGTCGTCCTTTCGGCCATACCTGGCAGCAAGAAGTTCGTCGATGACTTTAGGGTCGAGCACCACCCCGCCGTCACGTACTTCTTTGATCGCACGAACTAACTGTTCAACATCCTTGACTCTTTCCTTGAGCAGATAACCCAGGCCGGTGGACCCCTCCTTTAGAAGGCTCTCGGCATACTCGAACTCCACGTACTGAGAAAGGATGAGCACGCCAATCCCGGGATGTTCCTTGCGAATCCTGCGCGCAGCCTCTATCCCTTCGGTGGTGTTAGTGGGAGGCATCCGGATATCGGTCATCACCACGTCGACCTCGTTCGCATCGAGCGCCTCGTAAAGGCTCTGGGCGTCGGGCACGGCTGCCACCAATTCGACTTCGTCGACCTCACGAAGCAGGGCTGAGGTTCCCTCACGAATGAGATAGTTGTCCTCGGCGAAAATAACCCGTATGGCCTGCGTAGGATCCTCGTTCACCGCGCGAGCCTATTACTTAGCCGCGGGCGAGGTTGTGTGGCCTCGGGGTCAGCGCCCTTCGCAGTGGATTCCTTGACGCTTTAGCGAGTCGAGGATAGTCGTTCAGCCAAGATTTCAAGCATTGCTAATGCCATCTTCGGTTCCGTTTGCAGCATCTGTTGAAAGTCGGCCCTGCTAAGGGCGAGGCACCGAACCGAAGTTTTGGCTCTTACTCTGGCGTTGTGTCCCTTGTCGGTTAGTAGTGACAGCTCGCCGAAAAATTCTCCCGGTCCAAGGTCTAATTTGCGGGACGGAAGCTCGATCGTCACGCTTCCTTCTTCGATGACTACCAATCCTGCGCCCTGCATCTTTGGCTGGATGAGAACTGTTCCGGCGGGGGACTCGAACTGTGTGGCGAGGGTGGCTAGTCGCTGCAGTGACCGGACTGGAAGCGTGGCGAACAATGGAATCTTTCGCAGCGATGCAACGCGGTCGGCGGACGAAGTCTTCTTCGTCAATTCGCTGCTCCCTCAAGTAGTTCGGCCCCCAACTCACGCCACTCGGTCTCGGCCCAGCGAAGTTTGTCCACTGCTGCCGCCAGCGGGATGAAGTGCACGCCGACGATGTTCACGCGCGGTGCCAAGTAGTTGTCGCCGATCAGTGCGTCAAGTTCGCGACGCGCCATCTGGACGCGCTCCCATGCGTTGGTCAAGCGATCCCATTGCTCACGGCTAAGTTCCAATGTGTTGTGACCTTATCGCGACAAGAAGAACGCGGCCACTGGTCCAACGATGAAGCAATAGGCCGCAAAAGGATAAAGGCCACGTCGCTGCAGGTACCCGATCATCCCGGCGATCGCGAAGTAGCCCGATACCAGGGATGCGGTGAAACCGACTGCCAATGGGATGAGGTCGATCTGGGTCCGCATGAGGTTGGGTATCTCTGCGACGATGGTTCCTGCGATTATGGGGATAGACATCATGAAGGAGAACCTCGCAGCCTGAGGGCGGGATAGTTTCGCGAGCAATCCGGCGCCGATAGTTGAACCTGCCCGCGATATCCCCGGCAGCAGTGCCAATAC
>JBDSRR010000253.1:0-5285 GCA_039929185.1 Actinomycetota bacterium | reverse complement strand
TTCTTGATCTTTGGTGGGCCAGTGTCTGGGGGTTTTACGGTCGGCGGTGGGGGAGTACCAGTGGAAAGGCCCCCACCAGTGCCGAGACCCAAAGATGCGCCGGTCGAATCTGGGGGCTCAATGTCGTCTGGCGGAAGTGGCGCATATTCAGCAACCTGTCCGGGGTTTGGCTGCTGTACGTTCAAAGTGGAAGGCAGGATCGCGACACCGATGAAAAGGGCCATAACCAGTGATATTAAAGGCGGATACCTTCGTACCCAACCCACACTCTGGCTCGCCGCGGAAATTGCGTCCGCGATGGTTTCGGGGCCAGTCAAGGGGCCAGTCACGGGTTCGCGTTCCCGTAATACTCACCTAGGAAGCCATTGCAAGGGTCATTCGCGCCGTTAACGAATGGCTCGCCAACTTGGTCCCATTCGCGGGCGGGAAACCGCGTTCCGTCCGACACCATCCGCCAGCATCCTGACGAAGTTGAGTCGCCGTTGGGATCAGGGGCGGTTGGGTCCCACCATTCGATGGCTGCATCCTTGACGCAGGTGTAGTCACCAACGTCGTAATAACAAGCCGCAACATAAGGGCTGGTGCTCTTCACGCGGGGGATCGCATGCTGTCCCCTGTCGATGTTCTGAGGGGATAGTTGGGGGCCAGCAACCTGGATGGATTTCCATAGCATGAAAAAAGGCCGATAAATCGTGTTCGCCAGATCCTCATCCTCCTGTCGGGCAGCCGGATCGGACTCTCGCAGAGCTTGACGGCTGGGCACGTCCTCAGGCTTCCCTTCTCGAAGTAAGTTGGTTACAGTCACTGCATATTTCCAAACCTCTTGGTTTTGGTCTCGTCCGTTCGCCCCATTATCTATCGTCATGTCGCCGGCAACGAACCACTCAGGATAATACTTGGCATCATTGGCCGCTGGTGAGATCTTGCCCTCCATCCCACCAAGCCAAAGTATGGTCGTGACCTTGTTCTTCTGCAGGTCGGCAACGACTTCTGAGGCATAGATGTGCGAGTTGCGGTCCGCGTTGATCGCCCCAAACCCAGCAATGGGAAACGTTTTCTCAACGACCCAGTCGATCTTTGCTCCGTTCGGGCACGATTTGATGCCCTGCTTGAACAGCTCGCGGAAGTAATGCAGGCCCGGATAGCTCTCGTCGGTTGTATACAAGAGTGCGTAAACCCTGTCCTTGTCTTTAAGGGCAGGGCCCGAGTACAAAACTGTCTTTTGAGGGGCAACTTTTTGGCAGATGTAACTCGTGTACTGATCGGCCCAATGCTCAATGTCCGGCCAGAAGCTCCAAACGAACGGCGCGTTCTTTTGAAAGTGTTCGTTGGCAAGTGATGCGAAAGAACCGTAAACGCTAACTTTGCGCCGGACCATAGCCTCGGCATATACGGCGTTGAATCCGCCGAAGAATGCATTATCGACGACAGCGAAGGGTTTGAGTCGTTCCCAATTGTCTGCTGCTTCTGCCCGCCTCGACCCAGGAGTTTGAGCGCCGGGTGTCCAGTAGACATAAAAGTGAACTGCCCGCCCGTAGGTTTGGAACCTTTCATTGAAATAGCGAGCCAAGCTGCGGGTCACGCGAACGTAGGACATCTCGATGCCAGTCGCTGTGTCGGTGCAGAATTGGCCGTCGGCGTTGATGTCGATATTCAGGTCGCAATAGCCTGGTCCCGGGGCCTGTTCGTTTTGGTCCCCCGCGATAAACATGCTTTGGTAAAACAAGACAGTAATTTCATCGGCCGTAACCCCCTGGAAAGTAGCCCCGCCGTTGTTGCCGTCGAAGAAGGGGGCGCATGGCGGTGCGTTCGGGTCGTTGGTTTGTTTTAGCCCATCCGGGAATTCTACGCAGTCCTTATTCCTGGGCTTTTTCACGTTTCCAAGGGGTTTGGCTACCTGCTTTTCAACTTCGTCCTGAATAAGGCCGGTCGATAGGCCCCCGCCACTGCCGAGTCCTAGCGATGACATCGATCCGTCGGATGTCGGCGACTCGTCATCTGGGGGAACAGGTGCATATTCGGCTACCTGGCTGGGGTTTTCTTGATCGACGTTTAGTGAGGACGGCAGAATGGCTACGCCTATGAACATGGCGCCAAGAAGCGAAATCATAGGTGGATAGCGCCGCAACCAGCCTATGGTGGGGGCTGTCGAAGACGTCGGCGCTTGCGTGGCGGGGCCTCCTGTCGGTTGTGTCATTCAGCGAATTGTACGCGCCAGACAGGCGCGTCAAACCTAAGACGAGACAAACGTTGCAACGGTTCCCCCTGATCCCTAGCATCATCGGCGGTTTTATGACTATCATTGCCGTTTATGTCCGCCGCGTGATGGTCGGATACTTCTTCTTGAATGAAACAATAGGAGGTTGTAGATATATGGCCGCGGATAAGCCGGAACGCAATAGTAAGGCCAAAACAACAGGCGTAAAACGTTCGATGCAATACGAACTGGGCAACATGAACGCCCAGAGGTTCAAGTCGCACTTCGACACCATCTGCGACAACATCGAGACGGTTATCAAGGGCAAGACCGATGTTGTGAGGCTGACTTTGGTTGGCATCATCTGTGAAGGGCACATACTCTACGAGGACGTTCCTGGCACGGGAAAGTCGATGCTTGCCAGAGCCATGGCACAGTCGATGGATGCCACCAACTCGCGTGTGCAATGTACTCCAGACATGCTGCCCGGAGACATCACTGGCTCGTCGATCTACGACGCCAAGAAGGGCGAATTCGAGTTTCGGCCCGGACCGGTGTTCACAAATGTACTTTTGGCCGACGAGATCAACCGGGCAACGCCTAAGACTCAGTCGGCTTTGCTTGAGGCCATGGGTGAACGAAAAGTCTCGGCAGACGGCACCACCTACTTATTGCCTCGACCGTTCTTGGTGCTTGCCACGCAGAACCCGGTTGAACAGGCAGGAACCTTTCCGCTCCCCGAGGCGCAACTCGACCGTTTCTTGTTCAAGATGTCGATGGGATACATGGACCGTGAGGCCGAATACGAAGTCATGTTCGACAACCAGGTTCAGTTGTCCGTGGAAGATCTCGGGCCAGTAACCGATACTGCGATCGTTTCCCAAATGATTGCCTATGGTGCGACCATCAACGTTTCACCGGAAGTGGCCTACTACATCGTCGACTTAGTTGGTGCCTCGCGCCAAGACCCAGCAACGTCACTTGGTGGAAGCCCCCGTGCTTCTATCGCTTTGCTGCGGGCCTCTCGTGTCCTTGCTGCTAGCGATGGACGCGAAGACGTTTATCCAGACGATGTTAGGGCGGTGCTGACCCCCATCATGGCTCATCGCATCATCTTGAATCCCGATGCGATCCTTCGGGGCGAAACCGTCGAGGCCGTTGTCGAGCGGATCGTTACCAAAGTGAAGCCCCCGACCAGTGGTGGAAGCAGTAGATCGGCAGGCAAGGAGCTAAGTGCCGCCGACAAGTGAGGCGTTTAGCCCGCTGAAGAATGAGGCGTTTAGCCGGCTGGAAAACGAGGCTATAGATTGAAAAAGGTCGGACAATGATTCAATGAAGATGCCAGGCCGCAAAAATAAGGACGATGGTGCGCCTCAAGAAGCGGTGCCGAAACGTTCCGTGAAACGTTCGCCACCAGTGGGGCCGACAACTCTTAAGGGCAAAGTCCTTCACCGCCGAGACTTGGTGTCCGATGCTTTTTCCCCGGAACGCATCCGCGAGATGGCCGCTCAAGGACAACGCTGGCTGCACATCACGAGGTCAGGTTTCATTGCATTCATCGCGTTCGTCCTAATGTGGTTGACGGCATATATCGTTGCTGGACAGGGCCTATATGTGTTTGCTTATGGAATCCTGTTTCTTCTCCTGGCCAGCTATGGATTGGCACCACGAAATCTGAAACTACAAGGCGATCGGGCGGGTTTGTTTCCGCGGGCGCAAGAAGGTGACCGCATGGAAGTCGAGGTTCACTTGACAGCCACTAAACGCGTCGGTGCATTCATGCTGGAAGAAAGGGTTCCGGAGCGTCTTGGCAACACTGTCAAAGTGCCGGTGTCGAAGTTGGCGAAGGACTCAACGGTCTCGCATCGCTACGGTTTGCGTTGCGCGCGGCGGGGCGTGTACGAGATCGGCCCTCTTATCGCGGTCACGAGCGACCCGCTCGGCTTAACCGAGCGCGAAAGCATAGTTGCCGATAAATTCGAATTGCTGGTTCACCCGCGACTCGAATTCGTATCCGACCGTCCATTGACACGACAGTTCGAAGATCCCCCGATCAGGCCCCCCGTTTCCAAGCCATGGCCATCCGGGCTGGAGTTCTACGGCATGCGAGAGTATGCGCCGGGTGACGATCTTCGTCGCATCGTTTGGCGAGCATCCGCCCGAACGGGAAAAATCATGGTGCGCGAAGCCGAGCAAGGCATCACCGACCACATCACGATAGTCCTCGACACTGACCGAGGGTCGCACAGCCGTGATGCCGACATGTCGGAATCATTCGAGATGGGAGTGCGAGCTGCGGCTTCTCTGGGTGTGCGCCACTTGCGCGAAGGCTATGAGGTCCGGGTTGAAACAAACGCCGGTTCTTTGACGAGGAGCATGCGTGGTCCTTCGAAACAGCTGGCGATGCTCGATGCATTTACCCGTGTCGAACTCAGCCGCGAACCTTTGACGCGTGTGTTCATGCGTATGCTTGCTGACGCCCGGCGCGATGCGCATAACATCCTCATAACCCCCAAGCTCGATCCGTTAACTGCTGGCCAGTTGCGTCTCCTTCTCAATAAGGGTGTCTCAATCCTTGTTGTGGGCTTACTTTGGGACGAGGAAAACAACGACACCTTGGGAATCGCTGCCTCTATGGGTTGTCAAGTCGCCGGAGTGCACCCAGGTCAAGACCTGGCGACCGCGCTCTACGGGGGCATGGGAGCCGGAAATAGACTCTGATGGCGAAAGACAAAGAATCGGTGATCGAGACACTCGAGGCAAAAGCGGACGAAGGTCTTGCCCAAGGTCCTGATGGCGGCAATGAATTTGCCGAGGAACCTCTAGAAGAAGAATCGATTCCCCTTAAACGGTTGGCGATGGTGGCAGTTATGCCAACCCTCGCCGCGGCCGTTATGGCGGGGGGAGTTTTTATAGGATTTTCACCCCGCATCTGGGCGTCTGTTGCAGGGATGCTAGGCGTTGGCATCGCGGTGCTTGCATACCGTATGCGTAAACCCGTTTCGATGAACATCGCGATCATCGTCGGTCTTTTTGCAGTTGGCATCTTGCTCACTATTCCAGCTGGTGACCTGAACGACGTGTTTGG
>JBDSRR010000252.1:0-3810 GCA_039929185.1 Actinomycetota bacterium | reverse complement strand
GCGCGATAGCATGGCTGGATGAAGGGCCCAAGCATGGACACCATCGTCAACCTCGCAAAGCGTCGAGGTTTCGTGTTTCAGTCGTCCGAGATCTACGGCGGCCTGCGCTCCGGCTGGGATTACGGCCCCCTGGGCGTTGAGTTGAAGGAAAACGTCAAGCAGGCATGGTGGCGGTCCATGGTGCAGTTGCGTGATGACATCGTTGGTTTGGATTCATCGGTCATCTTGAACCCTAAGGTTTGGGAGGCATCAGAACATGTAGCGGTTTTCACGGACCCGCTAGTTGAATGTTTGGATTGTAATCAACGCCATCGAGCCGACCACATCGGTGATGCATGCCCCAACTGCGGCGGAAAGAGGTTCACCGATCCGCGCAATTTCAACTTGATGTTCAAGAGTCATATCGGCCCGATAGAAGATGAGGGTTCGGCTGTTTGGCTCCGCCCCGAAACTGCACAGGGGATATTCATATCGTTTACCCAGGTGCAGGCGTCTTCTCGAAAGAAGATTCCCTTCGGCATCGCTCAGATGGGTAAATCGTTTCGTAACGAGATCACGCCGGGGAATTTCATTTACAGAACGCGCGAGTTTGAGCAGATGGAGATGGAATATTTCATCAAACCCGGAACCGCAGAGGCGCATCATCAACGCTGGATCGACAGCCGTTTTCAATGGTACGTAGACCTTGGGATGCGGCCCGACAGCTTGCGCATGCGTGAGCACGACGCCGATGAGCTGTCTCACTATTCGAAGCGCACCGTCGATATCGAATACGAATTTCCATGGGGATGGGGTGAATTAGAGGGCATCGCTCACCGGGGCGATTTCGACCTTACCCAGCATGCGAAACATTCAGGTGAAGATATGACTTATTTCGATGCAGAAGCGAATGAACGGTATACGCCGGAAGTTATCGAACCAGCCGCTGGTGCGAACCGCTCGATGCTAGCGTTCCTTGTCGATGCCTACCGCGAGGAAGAGGTCCCCGCCGCCAGCGGCAAGGTTGAAAAAAGAGTAGTGCTGGGTCTGCATCATCAGTTGGCCCCCATAAAGGTTGCGGTGCTTCCACTTTCGCGCCACGAGTCCTTGGTACCGGAAACCTCGAAACTTGCAGACTCGCTGCGCGAGGAATTTCGCATCGAATTCGACGATGCCGGTTCGATAGGCAAGCGCTATCGCCGTTTCGACGAGATCGGCACTCCGTTCGCAGTAACTTTCGATTTCGATTCACTGGAAGATGCCTCGGTCACGCTTCGAGAGCGCGACTCGATGCAGCAGATCAGGTTACCGATCAGTGGCCTTGTAGCCCATCTAAAGGAGCGGCTCAAATGGTGAAGAAGCCCCGTAGCAGGAAATACGTTTACGAGTTCGAGCAAGGGGACAAAACTAAGAAGGCTTTGCTGGGAGGTAAAGGAGCCGGCCTGGCCGAGATGGTGAATATGGGGCTGCCAGTTCCACCGGGGTTCACGATAACCACCGAAGCCTGTCGCGAGTACATAAGGACGCGCGAATTCCCTGCTGGATTGATGGATCAGGTCGCAAAGCATGTTGGCATCCTTGAAGCAAAGATGGGCAAACAGCTTGGCGCCCCCGGCGATCCACTACTGGTTTCGGTGCGGTCGGGGGCCAAGTTTTCCATGCCAGGCATGATGGATACGGTGCTGAACCTGGGCCTTAATGACAAAGCCGTCAAAGGGCTGGCCAAACAAACCGGTAAGGAACGGTTCGCATATGACGCGTATCGAAGGTTCATCCAGATGTTCGGCGCCATCGTGATGGACGTGCCCAAGGATGAGTTCGATAACGCCTTCGAGAAGGCAAAGAAGCGAACGGTTGATGACCAACGCAAGATCGTGACTCGGTTCAAGCAGATCGTTCGTAAACACACAGGGATGGGCGTTCCGCAAGAGCCCATGGAGCAGTTACGCGTTGCTATCGAAGCGGTCTTTCGTTCTTGGGATGGCGAACGTGCCCGCATCTACCGTCGCCAGAACAAGATCTCGGACGATCTTGGCACTGCTGTAAATGTTCAGGCGATGGTCTTTGGGAATCTCGGCAACGACTCGGGAACCGGCGTTGCATTTACGCGCGACGCCTCCACCGGCCAGAGACGCCCGCTTGCGGAGTATCTGCCCAATGCTCAAGGTGAAGATGTTGTCTCCGGTGCGCGCACACCGCTGCCGCTTGAAGAGTTGCAGCAACGCGATGAAGCCTCATACAAACGGTTGATCGGCATCATGGCGAAACTTGAAAAGCACTATCGCGACATGTGCGATATCGAGTTCACTGTCGAACGCAACAAACTTTGGATATTGCAAACACGCATCGGCAAACGGAGCGCAGCCTCGGCGGTGAAGATCGCCGTCAGCATGGTCAAAGAAAAGGTCATCACGAAGCAAGAGGCTTTGCTCCGAGTAGACCCTGCCTCGTTGGACCAGTTGTTGCATCCACAGTTCGACCCCACCTCGAAGATCGAAGTCATAGCAACAGGTTTGAATGCATCGCCCGGGGCAGCTGTGGGAAAAGCGGTGTTCGACGCTAAAACCGCGGAGCTGTGGGCGGCATCTGGCGAACGCGTCATATTGGTCCGGCCGATGACCGAACCCGACGACGTTGGTGGCATGTATGCCGCAGAAGGAATCTTGACTTCAAGGGGTGGCAAAACATCTCACGCTGCCGTGGTCGCGCGCGGCGCTGGCAAGCCATGCGTTTGTGGCGCTGAAAGTTTAAAGATCGACACCGACCGTCGCCAGATGAAAGTCGGAAAGGTCACCGTGAACGAGGGCGATGTGATTGCCATCGACGGAACAACTGGCCGAGTGGCCGTTGGTCTGGTGCCCTTAGTGGAACCCGAACTTTCCAAAGAACTTCTTCAGATCTTGAAATGGGCAGACGAGTTTCGCGTTCTCAAAGTAAGGACCAACGCCGACAACCCTGCCGATGCAGCGAAGGGGCGTACTTTCGGGGCAGAAGGCATTGGATTGGCTCGCACTGAGCACATGTTCCTGGGGTCGCGTCTTCCTATCGTGCAAAGGATGATTTTGTCAGACACCCAAGAAGAGGAGCAGGCCGCCCTCGATGAACTACTGCCCGTTCAGAAGGCCGATTTCGTGGGGATATTCGAGGCTATGAGCGGGCTGCCAGTAACGATTCGGCTTCTCGACCCACCGCTTCACGAGTTCTTACCTTCGTCGAAGGAATTGGAACTTGAGATCCAAGCATTAGGTTTCGAAGCGCAGAGAGCAGATGAGACGGAACTTGTGCGTTTGACTAAGGAGATCGACGGCAAGCGCGACATCTTGGCAGGCGTCCTTAGATTGGAAGAATCGAACCCCATGCTTGGGATGCGGGGCGTTCGTCTTGGGATCGTGAAGCCCGCTCTGTACGCGATGCAGGTTAGGGCCATCATTGAAGCGGCGTGTGACGCAAAGGAGAGCGGCAAGCGCCCGGTCGTAGAGATCATGGTTCCTCTCGTAGCCGTTCGACAAGAGTTCGAGATGATCCGTGACGAAGCAAAGGCAGTGATAGCGGAGGTTTTGGAAGCCCGCGGCATGAAAGTCGATTACGTGATCGGCACGATGATTGAACTTCCTCGAGCGGCGCTAGTGGCAGACGAGATCGCCGAAACAGCGGAGTTCTTCTCGTTCGGGACCAACGACTTGACTCAAACGGCATTCGGTTTCTCACGCGATGACGTCGAAGGCAAGTTTCTGCCGACGTATCTGCAGCGAGGTGTGATAAAGGTCAATCCATTCGAATCGATCGATCAACCCGGGGTCGGGCGGCTCATCGAGATTGCAACGAAGGAGG
>JBDSRR010000251.1:0-17911 GCA_039929185.1 Actinomycetota bacterium | reverse complement strand
GGTTCTTGATCGTCGATGTCGATGTGGATCATCTGAGATGGGAGTCGCATCTGCCAGTTGCCGGTGTCCATCCCAGTGAACCGAGTCCCCACCGCAAGCATCAGATCTGCCTGTTCGAGGAGTTGGATAACTTCCGGTTGACGTACCAGGCTCCCGATCGCAAGACGATGATCTTCCGGGAATGCCCCTTTGCCCATAAAGCTGCAAACCACAGGGGCATCGAGTTGTTCCGCCACTCGGACGAGTTCCTCCGATGCGCCTGACCGGATGACCCCGCCCCCTGCCCAGATGACCGGGCGAGCGGCGAGCCCCAACAACATGGCCGCCTGCTTGATCGCCTCTTCGGGGGCAGGCTGGAAAATCCTGTGAGACGCGCCCCCGGGAGAGGGGGGAGAGGGGGAAGGGGAGGGAGGGGTGGTAAGGGGGGCGTCGAAAAAGTCAGCAGGTATTTCGATCAATGATGGCCCTGGTCGGCCGGCGGTCGATGCTGTGAAAGCTTCGTCCAACAACCTGGGAACATCGTCGGCTGTTTGCGCGCGCCCGTGGTAGCGCGTAACCGTTTTGAATGCAGGCGCGAGGTCGTTCGTCTCGTGCAGGAAGCCCTTCTGTTTGCCAACGAATCTAGATGGGATGGTTGAAGCGATGGCGATCACAGGCGACGATGAAACATATGCCTCGGCAAATGGAGAGAGAGCGTTCAGTGTTCCTGGCCCCGTAGACAAGATGACAATGCCGGGCTTGCCCGATGCTCTTGCGTAACCGTCGGCGGCATGGGCAGCGGAGTGTTCGTGACGAAAGCCGATGTAGCGGACGTTGGAGGTTTGAAGAGCGTTCCACATCCCGAGTGCATGCACTCCTGGAAGGCCGAACACCACATCGACGCCGATCGACTCGATGGCGTCGAGTATGTAGCTTGAAACCGTCAACTTCTTGGGATCAACTCCAGGATCACGCCATCGGTCATCCAGCGGGTGATGTTTTCCTCGGCGGTTCCGATAACGGATTGACGTTTGTTGACTAGCAGTTCGCCGATCTCGCGAAACTCCTGCGATTGTGAGGCGTCGATAACGCGAACTGACGCTTCAAATTCGGTCATCGCGGCGTCGCGTCCCTTCCAACGGGTCGTCACGCGTGCGTTGCGCGCTCTGTCATGGTTAGGAAGGCGCTGCTGTGGTTCGGCGGAAAGTACGAATAGCCGTTTGTCTTTGGTGTAAAGGAACCAGCAGGGCACGGGAGTGTTCGTATCCAAACCTACCCAGATGATGTCGGACCTCTTAAGCCCTTCGTCGATGGCAGCCTCGATGGGAAGCGACGCCGAGTGTTCATGGTCTGCGCCCCATCCGATCGATGGGTCGGCGACATAGCCGAAGTCTGACCAAGTCGCCCCAACGGCCTTTAGAACGTAAAAGGAGCAGTAGTTGAAGAATTGATCGATGGCCTCTTCGGCATGGTCCGAGTCTTCCATGCGGATCAATTCTTCTTGTTGGATAACTCCCTTGTCGAGCAATCCTTTCCTGAAGGCGTAAGAAGCCTGATATGAAGATTCCGGCGCGAACTTGTCATCGGGTCTGGGCCCCCCGGTACCTCGGTCTTTGTGAGGTTGCTTTCGAAAAGCCAGTACCCACGACGGTTGCTCCATGCTGATGTATCCCTCGGTCCAGAAGGTTGCATCGTTCAGTTCGGCTCGAAGGATGATCACTTGGCCGGGGAACATGATTCGAAATCCACTCCAGTGGGCCTTAAACGTGCGGCCCGCCCCATAAGCAAGGCTGATCGTGACGGTTCCGCGGGTCCCGGTTCCTGACGAGATGCGATTCTCGGAGATACGTTTAACGATCTGATCTTTAAGGTCTGCCAAGACGGAAGTTTTCACTGCCGCATTATAGAGGGGCTTCGGCATCGAAGATGAGTTCTGAGACTGTGCCGAGAGCGTCGAGATTCGCGACGTCTGAGGTTAGGTAAGGAACCAGAGCCCACTTGGATTCCGGGATCTTGCTTCTAAGGCGCACCAGAGCCGCGGATTCCGCATCGGCAACCACCGCGAAACGACCGGCCAGGTCGATGGCTGCGTCGGTTCTGGGATCGCCAGTTAAATCTTGGCTGCCTATGGTGAAACGGGGGTGCAGGCGGTTGACCACTAGCCCGCCGAAGGGGAGGCCGTGCGTATCCAGTTGGTCTGCGAAGAAAAGTGCTTCGTCGACTGAACTGAGATCGGGCGCAGTCACGATCACAAAGGCGGTTGTGGGCTGTCGCAGCAACTCGTATACCTGCAGCGCGCGTTCTTTAAATCCGTCGTACATGCCTTCAAAGTTGATGAAGAACTCAGCCACGTCTGCCAAGATTTCAGACCCGAGAACTCTCTTCAGCACCTTTAAGAAGGACACCGCGGCGAAGTTTGCGATCTTGAAAAGACCCTTGCCTCCGCTGATGGCAGGAAGCAAAAGCCACTTCAGCATGCGACCCTCCAAGAATGAGGTCATTCGCCGAGGGGCATCAATGAAATCAAGAGCACTTCGAGTGGGAGGAGTGTCGATGACTATGAGGTCGTAGTCGCCGGCGTTACTGAGTTCGTAAAGCTTCTCCATCGCCATGTACTCATGAGTTCCGGAAAGCGATTCTGAGATCGCTTGATAAAAGCGGTTCGACAGTATCTTGCTTGCTCGTTCGGGGCTTCGTGCATATCGGGTAACCAGAGCATCGAACGTGGTCTTAGTGTCGAGCATCATGGCAGACAGCGTCGTTCCAGCGATCTTCACAGGCGTGTTTGATAGTTCGGAAAGCCCCAGTGCGTTGGCTAATCTCTTTGCGGGGTCGATCGTGACGACGATGGTGTTGCGACCAGCCTGTGACGCGCGAAGGGCGATCGCGGCAGAGACCGTCGTCTTGCCTGTTCCTCCGGATCCGGCGCAGACGATGATCTTCGAATCCAGCACGGCAGCGATGCTCATGATTGGATCTGCTGTTCAAGCGTATCGGCGATCAGATCGATGTCGAGAGCGGTAAGACGACTGCGAAAAAGGTAGGGGATCTCGACGATCTTCGCGGTGTGGCTAAGGCTTTTGTGGATCGTTGTCAGGTGCTGGGCTTGCAGGTTTCTTCTGGCTTGGTGAAAAGCGAAACATCGAAACAGTTCTTCGGCATCAGGGCTCTTTAATTGGTCTGGGTTTTTCAGATCTTCCAGTATTGCAACAGGCTCAAGGACCATATTCACGAAGACGTGGTCGACGTTCAGGGAAAGTTGCGTTTCGAAGAGGTCGGTCGTTTCGATAGTCTCGTTGACTGGCGTTTCCTCTGGAAGCGCTGCCAGGTTGATCGATACTTGTTCCGGGTCTTGGAGGAAGTCCAGCAGTTGCCTCGCATGATTGGCCAGGGGGCCGATGGGAACCGCATTCAAGAAACCCGCTGGAGATTTCAGCATCGAGACTGCATGCCCAGACGCTGGTGCGTCGAGAATCACAAGATCAAAGTCGTCTTGACGCACCGCCGTGTACCAAACCTTGCCCAAGATCAGGATGTCATGAAGGCCGGGAGCGGCATGCGTGGCGTAATCGACCAGTTGAGAGGTAACGAAAGGTCGTGCTATCCGCTTCATGTGAAACTGCACATCCAGATACTGTTCGAGGGCCTCCTCGGCTTCGATGCGCATCCCGTATAGGTTGTCTCGCAGTTGAGTTGGCGTCCCTGAAAGCGCCTCGACATCGAAGAGTTGGGATAGGTAGCGGTTCGGTTGGACTTCGGCGATCAAGACTCGTTTACCGTGTTTGGCGGCGAGGACACCTATCGCCGCGGCCATGGTGGTTTTCCCAACGCCCCCTTTGCCGGAGATAATGGAGAGCTTTCTTTCGATCAACGAATCTAAAGGCACGTCGCCATGATAACGAACCGAAGTTTGATACTGATCGCACTAGCCGCATGCTTGGCTTTTTCCGCCTCGCCCTTGTCTTCGGCTGAGGCGGCGACGACAAACGTGGTTGATTTCATCGAGGTCGATGGCTTTCTTGATGAGGTTTCAGCTGCATTCGTGATCGATCAGATACAGGTCGCCTCAGATCGTGAAGATGCTGCCCTGGTTATCCGCGATAACACGCGTGGAGTGCTGACCGCGATTGGCCCCCTTGCGTCGGCGCTAAGAGAGTCTTCGGTTCCGGTGGTTCTTTGGGCGGGGGGAAGTCTGGAATCTCGGCTTGGCCAGGAGGTAGACCTGGTGGTCAACGTAGCAACGACTCGCGAACTACTGGAAAAACTGGTTGCAGTTGCGCCAAGCCCGTATCAGTTGCGGTTCCACAAGATGTCTTTGTTAGATCGCATGAAACATAGTGCAGCGCGACCCGTATCTGCCTACCTATTGTTGCTGCTCGGTCTATTCGGAGTCATGTTCGAGTTGTATAACCCGGGCATAGGTGCCGCTGCAGTGAGCGGCGGTGTCACCTGGGCGTTTGGGTTCCAGGCTCTTACGGTTCTGCCGACTTCATGGTGGGCTCTGGCGTTGTTCGTATTAGGGCTGGTGTGTTTTCAATTGGACCTAAGGCGCGGCGCATTCGGCCTTCTCACAGCTGCGGGCATCGGTTCTTGCTCTGTCGGCAGCGCCTTGTTGTTCGATGCTCCGTTGCGACTTCCGGTGTGGTCTGTTGTGGTCGGAGTGGCTATGGTGCTGGTGTTTTTCCTCTCTGTCATGACGGCGGCCATCCGAGCTCGAACCGCCCGTCCGATAGCGGGTGCGGATAGTTTGGTAGGCACGTCCGGCACCGCGCGCACAGACATCTCACCAACAGGCCAGGTCATGGCCCGCGGCACGTTGTGGAGAGCTAGAACACTTGGAGCTGCGATCGCTCAGGGGACCGAAGTTAGGATCAGGGGGGTCTCTGGTCTGATCCTGATCGTGGAATCGCTAGAAGATTGAGGTAACACCGGGTAGGGGGTAAGAAATTTAGGGATCTGGATCTGGATCGGGATCGGGTGGGTCGTGGAATCGGGAATCATCTTGAGCGATCGCCCTGATGACGTCGCCCCAGTGAACGTTGGCACCATCCCAACCGGAGATCGCAGTATCAGGTTCGATTCTAATCCTCTATTGGCGTTGTCTAGAGCAATCGCTTCGGGTGTAGTTGCTTCCGGGCGTACCAGTTCAACCAGGTCGCCGCCTTGGGACGCGGGTCTGCGGAATCTGACAGATCCTGGTTCTCCCTCGACCCCGTAGCCACCTTCATGAACCAGTCGGTGATGAAAAGTGCAAAGGTATATGAGGTTATCTAGCGAGGTCGGGCCTTGTCGTGTCCAATGTTGGATGTGGTGACGCTGAACATGGCGATATCCATCGCATCCAGGGAAGCGACATCCTAGGTCGCGGATGTGAAGGGCTTTGCGTATCTTCAGGGGTAAGCCTTCCCTTTATCACTAGGAATCCGTCATCGTCGAAGAAGTAATCGAGGTGGCGCTTGTCGTTTCGGGTATTGGCTAGCTCTAGGGCATGGGATTCAAGTGCATCTTTGTACAAATGAACGATACGGACGAGTTGAGCAGCTGTGCAGTTCCTAGCCATGTAAAGGATGGTTTCTTCAGTTTCAGGCGTTGCGATACGAACGATCTGACGCACCTGTGAATAACTGAGTTCACCCTTAGAGAAGGTTTCGGTGACAAGAGGTAGTGCTTCAAGGCAACTCGCTACTTTTAGGTAGTCCCTGGCTAACGTAGGGTCGATGCCACATGACCAAGACAGCCAATGCGGACCTGAACGTGCTCCAGTTGCAGCCCAGTCCTGTTCCTTGTGCATCTGGGCTACGTTCAGCAGCCACTGGCACGTTGCAGCCGCTATATGGGCAGCCTGCTGGGTGATGGCCTCGTGTGCCAATTCCCGTTCTTTCTACTCTCGAACATACGTTCGATTCTAGCAGATGGGTACGACAGAAACGAACTACATCCGTGAAGTCGCTCGGGCGTTCTATGGTGCGTGCGGCGAGAACAGGGAAGCAAACGTTCAGAGCGTCTTTGGGGCCGCAATGCTCCATGCCTTGCGTTACTCGTTTCGCTGAGTGGGAAGCACGTTGGCAGCGAATCCGCTGGGCAATGGAACACGAAGACGAACTTTGCTCCGTCTTGCTATGAGTTGGCGCCGTACGTTGACCGCTTTAGGCGTTTGGTTAGATAGGCTCGGATGACCGTCGCTAGCGAAAAGCCCCCAGCCAAGTCATACAAAGTCGTGCTCTGTTTCAACCAGGCAGAACAACAAATGACTTGTATGGCCCGGCAGGAGTGTTGGTCGAGGGTCCTGCGATCTCTAATGAGCCTGCTCGATCGATACCTTGTACTTGGACCAAATACGCGCCGGGGATGCTGGGAGCCGGTATCTGCCAGGAGCAGGAACGAAGATCTGCAGAGCACGAAATCGAAGCTTTGCTCGTGCTAGTTCCAGTGGCTGAGGTAAGGGACACATCCACTTCCTTCACGCCTGAGAAGTCATCGCTTACGGTTCCCACAATCTTGTCAGCGGAATGAAGGATGGAGCGGTCGGGGGTGGTGATTGTCGAGACCGGCGCGACGGCATCTTCGCTTATCACCGAGACGGTTGTTCCATAAAATCCGTTGCCGAGATAAAGGCGCCAGGAGTCGGGGAGCACTACCGGCGACTGGGTGTACCCACCGATCGGGGTTCGATCAACGATCCGATTAGTCGCCTCGTCGATGGTCACCAAGCTTCCGGGATCGCCAAACTCGTTGTCAAAGGGAGCAAGGTTATTTACATAGACGCGGCCCGTGAGTTCGCTCACGGCAATGCCATTAGGCTGCGGCCAGCCCCAGGTAGGCCTACTACCCTCACCGAGGTTAATCGTCTCAAGCACTTGGTCATTCGAGGTATCGATGGCTATTACGGTCGGAAAGTTCGGCGCATTGATTAAGACGAACAATCTATGTCTTCGTGAGTCGACGGCAAGCATTCCGCTATCCATCAATGGGCTCTGAAGATAAATGTCATCGATCTGAGCATTCGTTGTGCCGTCGACCACTACTACGTGGGAACTCCCCACGAAAGAGACATATAACCGATTGGTCGTTGGATCCACTGCAACGTGGGTGATACCGGAGCCATACTGATACGGGTCGAGTGGCGGGGCCAAGCGTATGTGGTCAACTATCGAAGCGGATCGGCCGTCAACGACGGTGACCTCGCTGGGGCAGCCTGCTACGACGTAGACACGACCGGTCTGGGGGTTGACTGTGATGTCATGCGCGCCCTGTCCCAGAGTAAGTGTGGCGACTTGAGTTCCGCTGCTCAAGTCGATGACGGCCATGTGGCTCGGTCCGTAACCGCAGCCGCCCGGGCTGGCGATGACAAAGAGTCGGTTTAAGACTGGGTCAACAGCAAACCGCTCACCGCCTTCGCCAGGAGAAGTGGAATAGGGAATCGTTTTCACCAGCTGCTCAGTTGTCAAGTCGAACACTTTTATCGGGACTTGAAGTACGTAAAGAAGGTTCCTTGAAGCGTCGATCGCCAATTGGATGGGAGGACCGGTGTCGATCTCCGAAACCTGGCCAGGTCCGGCGAATGCCGGGACCAGAGCGGCCATAGTAGCCACGACAACTAGAGCGACGAATGCTGCTCGGAGTCTCAAGCTTAATCGGCCTAATTTGGTCTTAGTCATGGTCTCTCACCCAATATCATTCGCCACGGAAGGCAAGATTCCTGCCCACCTAGCCAAAACTGCGACATTCAGCGTAGCTAGCACGGCAAATACTCCGACGAAGGGGACGGATAACCCGGGTGGATGGTTAGGATCGAGTCGTCGCGAAGCTCCTTCGTTGAATTGGCATACCAGCTGAACCCGTAACACAACATGGTCCGGTAATCTCTGAATCGTTCGACCGGCCCCGCGGCGAAATCGGTTAGGGGCCTCGTCGGTGTGCCCATGGTCACAAACCACCACTGTCTCGAGTTGTACGGATACTGCTGACCGTCGTCCGTCCCGAAAGTAGCAGCGGTTCCGGGACGCAATCCGAGCCACCCCCCACTCGGAGTTACGGCTTGATCAAGCAAGGGTAGGCCGAGGGTTGCGTCGTTTACACTTTCGTTGCCCATGCCCCAGGTTGGAAGAACTGTGCTCTTCTCGTATGTCGTTCCGTAGTAACCCGGAGTAAGCAGCCTGTTATTGCCTTCTCCGCGAAAACGATCCTTCAGGACAACTGAGCCGGGCAAGTTTCCAATCAAGGTGCCGTTTGGATGAAAACAGCTCGTCAAGGGGTATGAGGAATTTCCAAAGTCCGGTCCATAGGTGACGATCATGTCCGCCTTCGAAACTTCCCTGATCCTCTCCTGCTTGTACCCAAGGCATGCGAAAACCGCAGGGGTCATTTTGCCGAGTCTTCCGTGGAGCCATCGGGCTACCTCGCCTTGGTCGAGGTATCGGGTGTCAGGGTCGCTCGTCGGCAAATAGAACAACAAGTCGTTGGCTTGACTTGGGTCAGGATCTTTGATCCGAAGGACCACACCGGGTCTAAAGGCAAGAGGGAAATCCGTATAGACACGCTCAAGAGGGAGAAGAAGCCGAGAGTGTTCGACGTAGATCAGGTCCGCGCTACCGGCACCGTAGACTCCCCAAGAGTTAAGGACGCTCCAGCTATTAACCGGGCGGGCGCGCCCTCGATCGATCAAGTACTTTAAGCCTTTCTCGTAGTCGTAGACGAACATGCCGTCGGGAAGCGTGACGGGGACGAAACGGATGAGCGCTCCATCTGCCCACAGGAGTTTGGGGATGTTGTCCTTGTTTCCCTTCACCGTCCGTGGGTCGGTGAGTGAGGCGACGACGAACTTGTTGTCTTTTCCTTTGGCGAGCAATAGCACAGCAACGCCAGATGCGAACGACGATGAGAACGACGTGCCCGTGACCGTCCCATAGCCGGTGGAGGTCGCCGTAGCAGTGGTCGAGTAGATATCTACTCCGGGGGCGAACACGTCCACCCATTGCGCCCCCGATGGCGGATTGGAGTTGGTGAACGTCGTCTTCGTTTGATCTTTATTCACCGAACCGACGGCGATCACGTTGTCGTAAGCAGCGGGATATGCAGGAGCAATACTCGAGTCGTTTCCCGCGGCTGCAATGATCACTCTGCCCGCGGCCCAAGCGTTTTGAACCGCGTCGGAGTCGAGTAGAGAGAAGCTTTGGCCGGTTAGGCTCAAGTTGATCACTTGGGAATTCAAGGAGGCGTCGCGGATGGCATTTGCTAGGAAGGTCCCCGAGGTCGCCGCCCATTTGCATTGCCCGCCGACCGATGAAAGAACCTTGACGGGCCGAACCTTGCCGTTCCAGGCAACCCCGGCCATTCCGATTCCATTGTTGGTGACCGCAGACGAGATCCCCGCCACCTCCGTGCCGTGCGATCCTGTGGGAGTTCCGATACAGCCGTCAGAGGTCGTTGCCGACCCGGTGTAATCGGTTCCGGTCACAAGGTTGCCAGAAAGATCGGGATGGGCGCTTATCCCGGAGTCGATGACCGAGATGGTGACGCTCGGGCTGCCTTGCGAGACAACCCAGGCATTGGGCGCGTCTATGTCGGCGTCGTAGATCCCCTCGGGCTCAGGGGCGTCACCCAATCCCCACTGTTTTCCCGAGTTGTAGTCGGGATCGTTCGGTGCGACGGATGCGGGGCGCGCCGGGGTTTCGATCTCCGCCCATTCGATCGATGTGTCGGCGCTGTATTCAAGCACCTTGGAAGATACTGTTTCCGTGACAGGGACCTTGAACCATCTCGATAGAACAGGATCGGTCTCTCCTGGAAACACCTGTGACGCTGTGTCCGAATGGGATGAAGCGATCGCTAAGCCATCTGCTCCGCCGACGGCCTTGAAAGTGATCCATCCCGGCAAAGTGGGTGCTCCTGGGGCGGGAATAGAATAGTTGGCCACAGTCATGGTGACCGGTGAACTGGTGAGTCCGCCGTTCCAGACTCGAAGTTGATGATCGCCTGAGGTAAAGCCAGCGGGCAACACGGCGGTGATCGAGTTCTCGCTCCAGGATATGGTTGAAAGCGAACCTTGATCGGTGCTCAGTTCGTGAAGACCAAGTTCGGGTCCAAACGACCCGGTGACGGTCACGGTCTGACCCACTTGAGCCGGCAGGGGTGATACCGATGAGATGACCGGGCCCGCGCCTTTGGTGACGAAGACAGTGGTCACCGTTTGGTTACCGGATGAGTCGACGAAAGTGACAACGGCTCTATAGGTACCATCGGTGACAGAGACGCCATTGTCGTTCTTACCGTCCCAATCGAAGTTCATCGACGGCCCCGATCCCGAGGCTTGGCGAATCGTTTGGGCCGCTGGGGTCTGGATGGCGAGCTTCCAAGATGCCGCCTCGCCGAAAGATGCACCAATGTGGGCGGAGTCGGCGATACCGTCCGCATTGGGGGTGAAGGGATTTGGCACAACCTCAGGCGCCATGGTGGGGGGAACCGCATCGTATGCCGAAAACGTAATGCCAGGGGGATAGGTGATGTCGGCATATGCAACGGGGATAGAGGTCGGGTGGTCTCCTGAAATGGATGGTGAAGAGGAAGGCGTTTGTAGGTTTCTGATCGAAGTGATCCGGTCGACAAGCACCCCAGCCGGAGCGCCAGAAGTCGAGGAGACTTTGAGCCAGTAGGAGGGGTTTGAGGCAAGAGATGATGAAGACCAATCGGCGGGAGTGGATGCTGCCCAGTCCGACGGAGGCGTGAAGCTCGCATCCCCATCGGAAGCCAGTAGCTGATTGCGGCTGGTTGAAAGAGCCGTCCAAGCCGACCCATTCCAGTAGGAAAGAGAAGTTCCCAGGCTTGCCAAAGAAGTACCGGCCTGGCGGGACAGATTGACAAAGGGAAAAGGCGAGCCGTCGCCGACGTAAAGGGCGTCGTTGCTGCTCGTATTGAATGCCCAGAAGTCCCAGACGACTCCGGAGCGGATGTCTTGCGCCGCCGCGCTTCTGTCGAATAGCCCCTTTTTGTCCAAGGCACGGGAGAAGAGCGATCCAGTGCCCGCCCAAGAGTCGATCAGGTCGCCCGAGCTTCGAAGCGTCCAATAATTGTAGATGTCGGTGTTCGAACTTTCGACGACAAGCCGGTAGCGGTTGCCCGACGTAAGGCTGAGTGCCGGAAAGGAAACTGAGTTCCAGCCCGATAAAGGCGTGAAGCTCTGCGTCAAAAGCCGGTTGTTCGCAGTGTCGAGAATCGAAAGCGAAAGGTTTCCGCTCGGCGATCCTTGCGGGATCAGGTAGACGCGGGCCGAGGTTGCCGAAAGGTTCCTCGGTGCCACAAAGGACTCCCCGGGGGTTTGATGGTCAAGGGCGGGATACCTCGTGGAGGCACCGATGATCTGCGATATGACGCTGCCGGAAGGTCCTGAGAGCAGGAACCTCGGGACCTGATTGGATGGGCTCGTCCAAACCCCCGCGTTGTAATCTGAAACCGAAAGGTCCGGCGCGGCTGAAGAATCGGCCCCCGCTGCCTCTACGGCAAGCCAGTTGGTCGGACCGTAAGCGATAGAGCAGCTGGGGGTGGTACCGCAACTCGTCAAGGGCTCGACCATGACGAAGTAGCCGACACCAGCGCTTAGGCTCGCAGCAGGAATCGAAACCGTTACCGACTTGACTCCCGCCGCGTCGGGGTTCACCGCCTCGCTGGAGCTGGGAGGGGCGCCCTGCGCGATAGAAAAGGTGGTGAACGATCCTGCGACGAGTGACCCGTCCGGGGCGACTACCTCTCCGAGATAGTGCCCGCTCGGTCGCGAAGTATTGACGGGATCCGCGCTTTGAAGCCCCACTCGATAAGTTGGGGAAGAGGCAGGCGAGCTTGCGGTGGCCCATAGCTTGATACTGTTGACAGCGTTGGCACCGGCGCTGGGAGCAAGGAAGCCAAACGAGGCTTTCTTGGTCGATGAGTCGAGCACATGAAACACCGAGGAAGTTCCGATCTGGTTACCAATCGTGCCGGCGCTATCGGAAATGCTGAAAACTCCATCTCCCCTCTCGTCTCGGAATGCCCAGGAATCGTTGTAGTCCAAGACGTACTGGAAGACGTGACCGCCAAGGGGGGTGCCAGGGTTCCACGTCTTTCCGTCCGTCGCAACCCACTCGACGATCTGGCTCTCTTTTGAAGATAGCTTGGTTTGGGCGAATGCGAATAGGGATTTGCCCGACAAGGAGATGACGGGGTTTATGCCTTTGCCGAGATACTTGCCATCGCTCCAAGCGCTGGCCCCCGGTGCAAGGCCGGCATAGTAAACCGACCCCCAGGAATTGAAGACGAGATGAAGGCGGCCATCTGCGTCGACCACAGTGCTCGGCATCTTGTCGCCATCGTTGCCGATGCTTCCAAGTATTTGTTGGGCGGCGCTGAACTGAGTGCCGTTCCATTCGGCCCAATTGACCGAAGAACCTGAGGTGATGCAGAGCAGTCGCTGGCCGATGACGACAATCGTTCCCGTGCCGGTGTCGGTCGCACAAGTGCTGAGGAGAAGCCAAGTGGAGCCAGAATCCTGAGAGAAGGCAACCGCATATTCGTTTCGGCTGAACACCGAGTTGTAGGTGTTGAAACCGACTGCGAGGTTTTCCCCCAGTGGTCCCGGCCCTCGATCGACAAGAGTGAGACCGGGGCGCCACCATGTGGCAAGGGTAGACACCTGACGCTCGGCGGAGGCTATCCAGCCCGGTCCCGACTTGGTGAGTGATCGAAAAGATATCTTGGGCGAGTCGGAAGTTCCCGTTGAGTAGGCGGTGAGAAACAGGTCGCCAGCTGCTTGCACGACGGATATATCACCTGATGGGCCAGCGTCGGCAAACGAATTGGGATCGGACCAGGCGTTTCCATCGCTCGAAGTCCGATAGACGAATTTGAATACGCCTCCAACGGACTCGCGATCGAAAAAGATGAGGCCACCATCTTCGGTACGGAATAGTTTTCTGGCCTGGCCTCCAGCCGTGGCTCCAGCCGGTGCACCGATAATGGTGGGGTCGATGGTTATTGGCCACACGGCCTCTTGCACAGATTGCTGGTCGAGAGACAAGGTCAAAGTATTCGCGCTCAAAGCAAACTTCGCCGGTATCGAACGCCCGGCCGAGTCGTCTGCCGTGGGTGCCTCGAGACGAAACATCCAGGGCTGCCCCGCGGGGGAAAGTTCGATGGCTCCTGTGGACGTGATGGACCGGCTAAGGCCCGGGGTATTCAATGAAAAAGAAAAGGTGCTCGGTGCGCCGCGGTCCAGATGCAGCGCTTCCTTTACCGAGTTTGCTTCCACCTCATAGCTCACCCGAAGGCTCGGCGAGGCCTGAAACTCATAGCTCTTGCCGTTTACCACCGGATCACTTCCCGGATAACCGTTGAGTCTGAAATCCACGAAGTAATTAGGGGCGGCGACATTGGTGAACTTGAGCCCGATACCGTTGACTCGTGCACCAGAGAAGTCCGGTACGTAAGCCGAGACCAACGGCAACTCAGGGCCCGCCGAAGAAGCCTTGGCGCTAGGCTCCCTGGCGACAATGGCGAAGATCAGACTCAATGCGATGACCGCCGCGGTTATCGAACGATTAGAGCGATTGTTTGAGCGTCTTTCGGAATAGGCGAGCGATTGCAATTGTGGCTGGTCCATTGATCCTCCTCTTAAGATGCTTGAGTTACATATTCGCTATCGCCGTCGAAAGTCCTTCCGGAAAAATGGTGATAAGTCGGACACTTACCCAAGAATCTTTCAATTCCGAGCAACTTCAATGAAGCAGTTCTGAAGGGGACTTACATCAAGGAAGGCAACATCGCACGCGTTGAATGCAGGGAAGTATTCGACGCCATTTTTTGAGGGGCGAAGTTCGATAAAGCATTGAAAGTGGAGACAAACGGACAGGAACCGTCTCCCCCTTGCCCCAGAATGCTAGCCAATAATGGCAACCGGCTTATTGCGGGCAAGCGGTCATGGTTCGGGCGAACGAAGGGTCCGCTTGTCCCCGCTGCGTACCGTGAACCCGAGACTGTCTAGATATTCGAGCAAGGGAATGGCGTATTTACGAGTGGTCTTGATCATGTCGCGAAAGTCTGCAACCGTGAATGGCCCTTGGTTGGTGACCTGTTTCGCGACGATCTTCTTCAAGTCCTCGATCCAGTGGGCGGTATAAACAAGCTGGTCTGATATCTGAACCAGCGAGCCAGATCGAATCATGGAACGGATCAACCCCGGATCGAATGTTGTGTGTAGTTCCGGAAGGGTGTTGGGCGAGGCCCCCGATGCCTCAAGATATTCGAGAAGAGCAGTTTGCTCTGGTCCTTGAGTTTGCACCTTGTGTGAAGGCATCGTGATGTATCCGGAACGAGACACGATGATTTCGCGGCGCAAAAGTTCTTCGAGGATGTCCTGTTCGACATTAAGTGCTGAGCGCATCATCCCTGGCTCCAATGGTGAGACTCGATGGAATCGTTCTAAGACCTCGGTCGTTTGCGATGCGATGGACGCCAACGTCGATTCGGACAGAACGAATGAACCTAGCCAAACTGCCTCAAGCGTTCTTGCTTTTTCGATCGAAAGTCCGAGCCTTGCCTCTAACCCCTTCATGGGAAGGATTTGTCCTTCACCAAGTAAGACGCCCAGATATTCGAGTTTGGTAGTTGCTGCGGCTCGGGATGCTCCGTTTTGAAAGGGGGCCTTGGTTTCGATCACGCGACCTCCGCCAATGGTTTGGCGTCGGCCCGACTCGCGAAGGATGAAACGGTCACCGAACACTAACGGCAACGGATCTTGCAGGGTGATCAGGCTGAGTCCATCATCGCTGATGCGCAGCTTCGCATCCGACGCGGCTGAGCCTACGTAAAACTTGAATGCTCCCTTGCTCTTGGTATCGAACGATGGAAGGAATCGGACATCGGCCAGTAATCGGCCGACCACCTCCCACGATGTTGGTGCGACGATGGTATGTCCGCGTTCCAATCGGTCATTCTCGACGCCGACCAAGTTCAGTGCTACTCGATTGCCCGGCCCTATGGCGTCAACCTCGCGTCTATGTGTTTGGAGGCTGCGGATCCGCGCCTTGATGCCGTTCGGAAGGGTTTCTATCACTTCGTCCTTACGCAGCGATCCGCCGGTCAAGGTTCCAGTCACCACGGTTCCGGCACCTTTCATGGTGAAAACTCGATCGATCCACAACCTCGGACGGTCATCATCGGGTGGGGGAAGGGTTGTCAAGAGGATCGCGTCGATAGCCAAGCGCAATTCCGCCAAGCCCGTATTGGTCGTTGCTGACACTCCCACGATCGGCGCTTCTTCTAGGCAGGTTCCTAACAGATGCTTTCGGATCCGGGCCTCGACCGCGGGTTGTTCGGTGGGATCTATGGAGTCGATCTTGGTAAGGGCTACCACCGCAGACCTCACCCCAAGTAGATCGAGGATCTCTAGGTGTTCTTGCGATTGTGGTTTCCATCCCTCATTCGCTGCCACCACAAATATCGCGGCGTTTATCGAACCAACTCCTGCGAGCATGTTCTTGATGAACCGTTCGTGACCTGGTACATCGACGATGCCCACTTCGCGCCCTGAGGGCAGAGTCAGCCAAGCGAATCCGAGTTCGATGGTAAGCCCGCGCCTGTGTTCTTCGGACAAACGATCAGGGTCGATGCCTGTCAGAGCATTGATAAGAGTGCTCTTTCCGTGGTCAACGTGCCCAGCGGTGGAGACTACGTACATCGGATCAAAGCAAGCGTTTCAGCGCGTCTTCGACGTGGGTATCCTGCGCGTCAAACACCGTACGGAGATCGAGGAGGACTCTGTCGTTTTCGATCCGCGCGACGATGGGGGGTTCGTTGTCTAGAAGCGCGCGGATGATGTTGTCGGCGCTTTTGATCCGATGAGTCACCTCGATAAGGACTGTGGGTATCCGGCTGGTGGGGGCCGACCCTCCTCCGGTCGTAGAGTAGCCATCGCAAAGAACGACCTTGGCTGACGTTTCCCCAAGTGCGTCAACGATCTTGACGGCTCTCTGTTCGATATCCGCGGGTGACAGATTGGCCATCTTCCACAGCGGTACAGCATGCGGGCGGTCTTCTATGTATTCGCGAAGGGTGGCCTCGAGTGCTGCCAAAGTCATCTTGTCTACGCGCAAGGCGCGTAGCATCGGCGATCGATGAAGTTCGGCGATGGCAGTTCGCTTTCCTGCGATGATGCCAGCCTGTGGCCCGCCTAGAAGTTTGTCCGCAGAGAAGGTGACTAAGTCTGCGTTTTCCGCGACCGCAGAGGCGACCGAGGCTTCGTCTGGAAATTCGTGGCCAACAAGTCCGCTGCCCAGGTCGTGTATGAACGACAATCCGTGCTTGTTGGCTAGGGTGGCCGCATCGGCTGATGACACAGAGGCGGTAAAGCCGACAACGCGATAGTTCGAAGGATGCACCTTCATGATGGCGGCGGTGTTCGGTCCGATCGCGTTTTCGTAATCCTTTAGATGTGTGCGGTTGGTTGTGCCGACTTCGCGCATGATGGCACCGGACGCGGCCATGACGTCGGGAATGCGAAACTCTCCGCCTATCTCGACCAATTCACCTCGCGACACGATCACCTCTTTGTTTTTGGCTAAAGAGTTCAATGTGAGCAGCACCGCCGCTGCGTTGTTGTTAACGATCAAGCAGTCCTCTGCCCCCGTTAGCGCGCACAGCTGTGGGATGGCGTGCTTGTACCGGCTTCCACGTTTACCAGTTTGTAGATCGAATTCCAGATTCGAGTAATTCGCCGCTACCTCGGAAACTGCCCTTACTGCGCTATCGCTTAGCGGCGCGCGACCCAGATTGGTGTGTAGAAGCACCCCGGTTGCGTTGATGACAGGAGCAACGGACGGGCTTTGCAAGCGACGAAGATGCTGCCGAGCCAGTTCGATAACCTCGTCGACCGGTCGTTGTCCAAGCCGGACCACCTCGATCGCCGATCGAGCAGCGATTGCCTTCAAAAGGTGGGGTGCCCCAGTATCAAGGTTGCGGATGATGAGATCGACCTGAGGGATCGTGCGGGCTTCGTCGGGACTAAGGTTTGGCATCCGAATATCCTAGACCTGATGAAGAGACTGCAAGTTATCCGCCGAATCAGACACCGTCCGTCGGATGTTCTTAAAGCCACCCTTGTTCTGGGACTGCTCGGACCATTGTTGGTAGGTGGATCTGCAGCAGTCGCTTTCTTCGTTGTGCCCTTGCCGGCCGTGGTTCCATCGCCAACGGTAGGGTCGCAAGCTCAAACGAGTTTCGTTTATGCCGCGGACGGGTCGTTGATCGCTACGTTTCATTCCGAGTACAACCGTGAACTCATCCCGTTATCAAAGATGCCAGAACATCTTCAGCAGGCTGCCGTTGCATCCGAGGATGCACGCTTTTATAAACACGGTGGGCTGGATGTCAAAGCCATAACCCGTGCCCTTGCAGCCGATATCCGTGCGCGTGAAACCGTTCAAGGAGGATCGACCATCACGCAGCAATTCGTAAAGAATGCCTACATCGACAATCCAAAAAGCACCGTTTTCAGGAAAGTGCGCGAGGCGTTGATCTCGGCCCAAGTGGAGCGCACTTTCACCAAAAAGAAGATCCTAGAGCTATATCTGAACACTGTTTACTTTGGTAAGGGTGCCTATGGCGTAGAGGCAGCGGCGAAAACCTATTTCAATAAACCAGCCTCGAAAATGACCATCTCGGAGTCGGCCCTACTCGTTGGAGTGATTCCTGCCCCTGTTCGTTATTCACCTTTTGATGATCCCAAAGGCGCCGATATACGACGCCTCCGTGTCCTACGGCGGATGCAAGAAGTCGGTTTCATCGATGTCGTCGCGGCCGAAGCGGCTCGAGCTGAACAACCAGTTCTAGCTGCACCTCGCCAAGAGGTGTTTCGATACCCGTGGTTCGTCGATGCGCTTCAACGCGCGATCGGGCAGAGTCCGAAGTT
>JBDSRR010000250.1:0-6237 GCA_039929185.1 Actinomycetota bacterium | reverse complement strand
GGTTCGATCCTGCCAAATGATTACGGTGCCAAGCGAATGGGTGGCGAATGACATCGTAGAAGCATTCGAAATACAAAGGTCGAAAGTTGCCGTCGTTCCATTCGGCTCGACCAACCTGTTTCCCAAGGATCACTGCAACGCCGCTGACGTAAGAGCCAAGTACCGCCTCGACCGACCTTTCTTTTTCTACCCATCTAGAACCTATCCGCACAAGAACCATCGCTTCCTTCTTGAGGCCTTCCGGCCTGTCGCCGACCAGGCGGATCTGGTTCTTACCGGGCCCTCATGGTTTCGGGATCGTTCCGTAAGTGACGCAGCCCGGCAATTGGGTCTATCGGGCAAGGTTAGGCACCTGGGAATGGTCTCGCGAGCCGAACTCGCCGGCCTTTATCAGGCGGCCGCTGCACTCGTTTATCCAACCCGATTCGAAGGATTCGGCGCCCCCGTGCTCGAAGCGATGTCGATGCACTGTCCGGTGATCGCTTCGAATGTAACTGCCATCCCTGAAGTCGCCGGTGATGCAGCGGTTTTGTTGGACCCTGGTGACCTTGAGGGTTGGACCGAGATGATGGAAAAACTGTTGAGCGATGAGGACTTGCGACAACTCCTGATAGGCAAAGGAGACGCCCGAGCAGGCGACTTCAGTTGGGAACGGTCGGCTCGTTTGCAACTGGACGCCTACCGGATCGCCGCCGGACAATGACCGTATCCATGGTATTCGTTTCAACCAATGAAACGGAGGTATTGATACCGGCACTTGAATCGTTATTCGCTGAACCCACGCGCCACGACGTTCAGGTTGTCGTCATCGATAACGCATCAACGGACGATGTCGTCGAAAGAGTCGCTGCTATGTCGCCCGACATCAAGGTAATAACGCGCGAGCAGAATTATGGACTGCCAGCGAATCTCAATCTAGGCATCACTAATTCCAATGGCGAATACGTGATGCTGTGCAATTCCGATCTGATCTTTAAGCCCGGTTCAGTCGATGCCCTGGCAGACTTTCTCGATTCACATCCCACCGCAGGTATGGTGGCACCTCGACTGATGTCTCCAGATGACAGCGTTCGTGTCTCGGCCCGTCGCTGGTACACGTTCTTTGTTCTTGCTGCTCTTAAAGGCCCGTGGCAGCGAGCAGCGGCCAGCTGGAAACCGTTGCGCGAAAGTGTCTACGAGGACTGGGACTTCAAGTCGGCCCGTTCGGTCGACTGGGTCCCTTGTCCTGCGACCATGGTTCGTCGGGCCGCTTTCGAACAAGTGGGCCTCATGGACGAACGGTTTCGACTTTACTTCGACGATGTCGACATCTCGCTTCGCATGCATGAAGCAGGATGGGAGGTCTGGTGCGAGCCAAGAGCTGAAATCGTCCACCTAGAACAACGCTCAAGCGTCCGCCCGCTTTCAAAAGCATGGCGCTGGCATCTGAGTTCACTAGTTAAATTCTGGTGGAAGCACAAGGGCCTGAAGCCCCGCCGTTCTATTCAAGTCTTAGGCCCAACGAACGCGCCGCCGCCGACTGAGCCGCATCGCGGGTAACAAAAACGATCTCATCTGCTCCAGCCAAGCGACTGCCCTCTTCGATCGCCACGGCCAGATGGATCGCGTCCAAAGTGCGGAGTTTGTGTTTAATGATGAATCCGCGCGCAGTCGGGAACACCACATCGGGACGAAGGCGAAGCAGCCAGATCGGACCGTCCTCGGAGCAATCGGCATCGATGCGGGCCAGCAAGGTGCTAGAACGACGGATGCGGCCACCCCACGCTACGGCCACTATCGCCCTGGTAAGTTCAATGAGGGTTAGTTCACTTGTCCTTTTCGTCGGCAAAATACGCTTGCACCAGCGCGCTCGTATCGGCATAGATGAACGTCACCGAGCGTAGCGGTCGGCAGTCAAGGCCCTGCTCGCTGCCTTTCCCGCACCCCGGGTGAGCATTCTGATTCGATCAGGGTATGCCACGGTTCCCCTTTGCCATCCTCGTACAAAGTTCGTTGAATCATTTCCGTGACAAGTGAATTAACCGACCGACTCTCACGGGCGGCTCGGCGCTTTAGCCTTCCATGCAGATCATCGTCGAACAAATGTTATCTAATGCCCCGAAGAACGGTCACCTGGGAGATTCTGTGAGACGCGCCTCCTAGGCAGCCCTAAAGAGCAGGAGGTCCAAAACCATAAGCATCGCAACTCCCAGGATCGCCGCCACAGTAGCGATCCAAAGCATTCGGATGCGCCGCGACCCGGTAGCGAAGGGATCGGGTGGTTGGTGATCAACGTCGTGCAAGATCAGGGTTGCCTGATCGAAATCGTGGCTCCGTACTAAGACCTTCACGGGAGCTAGCGGATCGCCAAAGGGTTTGAGGAATGCCCCTGGTGCAGGGTTGGATGTATCTAGAACGACCTCCACGCCCTCAGCGAGAAGACGGCCTTCGAGTAAGTGCGCCACGAAACCATCCTTAGCGACGGTGAGCAATTGCCATCTGCCGTTACCACCCGAGTCGCCCCCGTGAGGCTCAAGCGGTGGTTCATTCTTGCCGCTGGCGACGGTCAGAGACTTCATCTGATCCCCCGATCAGCGATCCAGCCCTCCAGCATCGCGGCAAAACGTCGGCGGCCCGCGGGAACGACCAACTGGGCACCGTCCACTCCAGAGCGATAAAGATCATCAAGTTCTGAGATGGCCGCGTGGAAACCTGCATCGGGATCGTCGCTGAATGACTCGAAGAAGCCCGGCGGCGGCTCTAAGCCTGGAATATTGCCGATCACTTTACGAGCCAACACAAGATCAGGTAGAGCGATGACTCCACAATAGACAGGCTGCGAAAACCCTTCTGCTTCACGCCAATAACCGGCCTTACCTCTGCCAAATTCGAGTTGCGTGAAAAGGAAATCTGCAGAAGCACGCCACCCCAAAGGCTTGCCGATAGTTGCCGCCACTCCCCGCTTGGTACTTGCAACGACAGGGTCCGACAACATCTGCTTAACCTTGAGTGACGAGCGTCCATGATCGATCGGGTCTCCATAAAGGAACAGCACTTCATGGATCCCGTATGCGTTCAAAGTCAAGATGTCGCTCTTGAATCGCAAGTGGTTACGGTCGCGGGCATTAAGGGCAACGATCGGGTGGAAGCCGCGTTTGGCGATCTCAAGGGCGATCGTCAGCGACGACATGGCGGGCAACCCCAAATGATTGTCGGGGACCAAGATGGCATCAACGATAGGCCCAAAAATGTCGATCTGGGCGGCGACCTTTCCTAAGTCAGGGATCCGTGGGGGTTCGATCTCAAAGATCAATCGAAAGCTCAATGCTGCGGCTCTATTTCAACAATCCGCGGCCGATAACCACCCGCTGGATCTGATTCGTCCCCTCATATATCTGCGTGATCTTGGCATCGCGCATCATCCGCTCCACCGGAAATTCTTTGACGTATCCATAACCGCCCAGCAATTGAACAGCATCGGTCGTCACCTTCATCGCAGTATCAGAAGCGAACGCTTTGGCGATCGCGGCGAAATAGCCCACGTCAGGTGCCCCGTCAGCAACCAAAGTCGCCGCTTTGTAGGTCAACAGCCGAGACGCTTCAACGCCCATCGCCATGTCGGCAAGCATGAATTGGATGCCCTCAAAGCGCGCTATAGCCTGGCCGAACTGCTCGCGTGTCTTGACATAGGAAACTGCGTAGTCGAGTGCGCCTTGAGCGATGCCAACAGCCTGAGCGGCGATGGTCGGCCGCGAATAGTCAAGCGTTCGCATCGCGATCTGAAATCCTTCGTTTACAGCGCCAATGACTGCCGAATCTGGCACCCAAACGTCATCACAGATGACCTCTCGTGTGGGTGATCCTCGAATGCCCATCTTCTTTTCAGACTTGCCGAAGCTGAAGCCTTCGGTTTTCCCGTCGATGAGAAAGGCTGTGATGTTCTTACCCTTTGGCAAGTCTGGGTCAGAAACGGCGAAATACAGATACCGGTCAGATACGCCAGCGTTGGTGATGAAACGCTTCGTTCCGTTGATCCTGTAGCCATCCCCGTCCTTGACCGCGCGCGATTTCATAGCGGCAGCGTCAGACCCCGACCCTGGTTCGGTAAGGCAATAGGAATACTGATGTTTGCCCGAACTTATACCTTCGGCAGCCTCGCGTTTTTGGTCGTCAGTACCAGCGATAAGTACCGGTATCGCCCCCAAACGACTGACCAGATGAATGAGGCTTACCCCTGCGGAGACCCTAGAGATCTCCTCGGCAAGGATGCAGACCTCCATGGGTCCCCCGCCCGACCCACCATGTTCTTCTGCGTATCCGATCCCCATCAAACCTTGCTCGACCAGGGCCTTGTGAATGTCCCAAGGAAACTCATCAGTTTCATCGATGTCTGCCGCGCGAGGACCGATCTTGTTCTCAGCGAACTCGCGAACAGACTTACGGAAAAGCTCTTGCTCTTCGGTAATAGCGAACGCTTGACTTGAACTCATCAGTCAATTGTATTGCTGATACCGGTACCTTACGAAATGCAGATACCTAAGTGAGATCCAGGTTGTCGTCGTGTCAGGAATTATCCACGGCTCGCGATTGACCATCGAGAGCACAAAGAGAAGCAGTGCCCCGAAGCCATAGCGATGGCGTTCGTGGCCGCGGGATTAGTCCTCGGAAACCACTTCACCATTACACCGGTCTCTGCGAAGGGTCTTGACATCCATTGCCCTTCCATTTACCATCCATATGGATGACACCTGCCGAGCGGTCCGGCCCCCCGGACGAGAAGGTCACGATCAACCTGGGCCCCGTCGACCTCGGGCGGGTGGACCTTCTGGTGTCTGAGGGCGTGTTCTCTAGCCGAACTGATTTCATTCGTACTTCGGTGCGCCGGCAACTAGAGGACCACGAGCAGCTCCTTCAAGAAGTGGTCACTCGCAAAGAGTTCACGGTGGGCTTTCTGTATCACACCCGGGCAGATCTCGAACGTTACCGTTCCAAGGGTGAGCGCCTTCATATCAAGGTGATCGGCGTTTATAAATTAGGAGAAGGTGTCACTAAGCAACTCGTCAACGACGTTCTCGAGAATGTAACCGTACTCGGGTCACTCCGGGGTCCAAAAGCCGTCGTTGATTCCATGAAGAAGAACACAAGGGAGGCACATCCATGAGCGTTCGCATCGGTTGGTCGCTGTCACGGCCAAGGGAACGGAAGCCTGGCCGACCAGCAGGTGGCGTTTGGCTGTTTCAGTTTCTCAAGATCTCAGATCGCAGTGGTCGTCATTTCGTCATTGGGCTTTTGACCTACAACCGCAAAGACCTGCAACTTCTGGTCGAGGAGGAACAGGTGCTCGACCTCAGGGTCATTGGGATACTGCGGTTCACCAAAGATGTAACTCCTGCGCTCGTCGGCCAAGCGCTCGGGAAGATAACGGTCGCCGGCAAGATCATCGGTCCTGCAGCCGTCAAAGATGCGATCGAACGCGGGAATGAGCGGAGTTTCCATCGTTAGTGCTTCTCGTCGAAGTATCGCTCCCTTGGCTCGCACCGAGAGACTCTCTGGCTAATCCTGGCAGAAGGGAGCGGGTTGCAGTCATGGAAGCACCACTCCGTCTAGGGTGGCAATTTTTGCCAGCAACACTTCAGGCGAACTTCTAAGGCGCTCTCCCGCTACTTGTTACTTCCGGGCCGGGCGAGCCCAAGAACCAACGGCCACTTGAGTGGCATCATCCGCACCGATCTGCTGAATGAATTGTTTCGCACCCTCTAGGTCCCAGCACCAATCGCGCTGCAGGTGCTTTGCCGAGTAGATGGGTCGGACCCTGCGCTTACCAGCTGCGCTTAGCATCAGCCCCATCATTATCGAGAAAAGACCCAGCGACAGTGTCTGCGGAACTGGCATACCAGGTCCCGTAGCTGGAAGCGCCCGAGTCACCTGCGTACCGAGCACCCTTGTTTGGGCTGCGGCCGTCGTTACGACTACAGGCGGCGGGGTGATCACATTTCCAAGCACCAAGATGGGAGGTGCACAAGACAAGGCTGTGAATCCGCCAGTCGAAGCGCCACTGATCGCGTAGCCCGCCAGAGCGGTAGTCGCCCAGGTATAGGCGCCAGGAGCGGCATTGTAGGTCGTTCCACTGTTCGGGAAGGTGTGAACGACCCCACCAGCGTTAGATAGTGCGACAGTTGCTCCACCGGCTGGACTGATCAACGCCGTGATGGGACTTGTTGATGCTCCATTTGCAAATACGCAGGCTCCCAGTACCGC
>JBDSRR010000249.1:0-9074 GCA_039929185.1 Actinomycetota bacterium | reverse complement strand
CCCCGGTAACGATCTCGAACCTGTTATCGCCAACGAGGTCGCCCGCTGCGACCCTTGCCCCCGAATTTGACCCTTCAGGGAAGGCTAGGAACTCAGAAAGGAACTTCGGTCGCAGGTTGGGACTCGTCTCAACCGGGTCGATCCTGAAAACCTTGACGTGAGGACGGACCGTAGCAGCGGGGGCCGTGATGATATCGGCCTTACCGTCGCCATTGACGTCGCCAGCCGCGACGTAGACCCCACCAGAGTAGCCACCATAAGGCGTAAATTCCGCATAGGGGCCCGGTTGGATACCAAACAAGTCTGTCGTCAATTTCCACACCCTGACTTGCGATGGCCTACCCGGACCTGCGGCGCCAGTGATGATCTCGGGGATACCATCGCCATCGACGTCGCCGGTGGCCACCGTCACCCCACCTTGATAGGTCGATTCAAAGGCGCCGAACCCGAAACGTTCCCCGGCAAGTTGACCGGTGGGGTTTACTGAAATGACCTTAACCAAACCGGGGCCCGGACCAGGACCCGGCCCGGTTATGAAGAATTTATCGATCGCGAATTTCCAATTGACCACCTGGAACAGATGAGTCGGGTTGATGCCAAAAAGGCGAGCATCGCCGAGGGTCAGATTGCTGTCGTACGCCCCGACGGTATCGCTGGAAGCCTGTGCGAATGAACCGTTCAGTTGGTGGAAAAACATCAACCTTCGAGTCGATTGCGCGGGAATGGGAACTTGGAAATCGGTCCGTACGCCTTGATTGGGACCAGTGCTTGGGACCGGGTTCCCTTGAGGACATGAAAAAACGGCTCTCGAAACCGATGACGGAACTACCGGAGGACCGTCGGGGCCAAAAAGAACATGAGTGACAACGGCCGTTGCTGTCTCAACGCTGTTTCCGGTAATAACCCACCTGTCGCTGGCTTGGTATGCGTTGTCTCCGCTGCTCGTTGGGGTTACCGAACCAGCCACAGGCGCAGGGATGATGTCTTGCTGATCGGCGCCGGAGTTAGACCTGAAGCTAACCGTTGCAGTCACGGTTGCGGTCGAAGGGTTCTCTAGACTGGCAAGAGTTCGCAGCGTCGCCGAGTTGTCCACCGCGTGGTACTGCATGGTGACCCTTAGCCCGGAAAGCACCTGAACGCCAGTAGTCATGGTGTCTCCATCGAGAGGGTCGCTGGGATCGTTGGCGTCGCGGTCTACGGTCGAAGAAGTACCGGTTGCGCTGAACTGAGTGTTATCTACGAAAAGCGTCGCGCCATTGTCGAATGCATCCGTCCGATTCCCGATACGCCCGTCCTCTACCGAAAGGCCGGGCCGATTGCTGCAGTAATCGCCCGTCGGACTGCCTTGAATACCTTGTTCATTGATGATGTTCCAGGCAGAGTCTTCACCGGCGGGAGCAGAGATAAAGAACGGAAGAGTCTGCGGCGTCGCTTGGTTCGAAGTGATAAACAAAGTGCTCAGCAAAGCGCCGACCAGCCCCGCGGCAAATCGGCGGCGAACAACCGGGTTTAGTCGCGTGAAATCCATTGGTCCCATCGTACTAGGAATATAAGATTAAAGCGTTCAAGACAGCGACCGCCAAGCAGTCAAATTTGCCCCCAGCGAATCTCGCTTGTCTTGATCTTCTACCCCCAAACCTTCACCTGGCGACAAACACAAGATGCCTAGTTTGCCTACATGGGCGTTGGTGTGTACCTCGTATGCGGCCTGGCCGGAATCGGAAAGGGCGTATGTTTTGGACAGGACGGGCTGAACCATGCCGAGATCGAGCAGACGATTGGCCTCCCAGGCTTCGCGATAGTTGGCAAAGTGCGCCCCGATTATCGACTTCAGATTCATCCAGAGGTAGCGGTTGTCAAATTCGTGCATGAAGCCAGAAGTCGAAGCGCAAGTGACAATCTTTCCGCCCCTTTTTGCCACGAAGACACTGGCGCCGAACGTTTGGCGGCCCGGATGTTCGAAGACGATGTCAGGGTCACGGCCGCCGGTAAGCTCGCGGATCTTCTTTCCGAACCGCATCCATTCCTTTGGATCTTGTTTACCGTCCTTCCAAAACTGGTACCCCTCAGCACTTCGGTCGATAACCATCTCGACACCAAGGTCATGCAGAAGCTGGACCTTGTCCTTCGAAGAAACCACCGCAACGGGCAATGCCCCGCCATTTAAGCAGTGCTGGACGGCATATCCACCAAGACCTCCAGTCGCTCCCCAAACCAGCACAACATCACCCTGCTTCATCCGAGCACCGTTTTCGCCAATGAGCATGCGATAAGAGGTTGAATTCACCAGACCGTTACATGCTGCCTCCTCCCAAGTGAGGTGCCGGGGTTTCGGCATCAATTGATTGGCTTTCACCATCGCGATCTCCGCCATGCCCCCGAAATTCGACTCGAAGCCCCAAATTCGCTGCTGGGGGTCGAGCATCGAATCGTCGTGGCCCTCGGGGGCCTCGAGGTCGACGTAGTTGCAATGGATGCTTACGGCATCACCGGGTTTCCATCGCGTAACCCCAGGCCCGGTGCGAAGTACAACTCCGGATCCGTCCGAGCCGATGATTTGGTAATCGAGATCATGTCTGGCACCAAGTTCCGATTGTTTCGCGAAACGCTCAAGAAACTTGAATGATGAAATGGGTTCGAAGATCGAGGTCCAAACGGTGTTGTAGTTGATCGCGCTCGCCATCACCGCAACGAGTACTTCGTTGGGTCCCATAGGAGGCAAGGCAACCTCTTCTACGTGGATCGACTTGCGAGGATCTTTGTCGTCATGGTCCATGCCATCGAACATCGTTTGCTCGTCCTTGCGGATGAACGCGGCTCTCATCGTTTCCGGAAGTGCAATCTCACCGATCTGCTGATAAGCACCACTGACGATCGCATCACGAAGCTGTTCAATGGACATTTAGTCCCTCCTGTAAAGTGGGTATCGTGTTACAAGCAGTGATTCTCGCAGGCGGACAGGCAACCCGCATGCGCCCGTACACCGACGACCGGCCCAAGGCCATGGTCGAGGTGGCTGGCTTGCCGATAATCGAGCATCAGATCAGATGGCTCGTGACGAATGACGTTCACAAGATCGTGGTTTCTTGTGGCTACAAGGCTGACATGCTTGAGGACTTCTTGGGAGATGGAAGCCGCCACAACGCGCAGATAACTTACGCCATCGAAACTGAGCCATTGGGACGAGGAGGTGGCCTTAAGTTCGCGGCCAGACACCTGCCCGACACCGAAGGCATATGGCTCGCGATGAACGGTGATGTCATTTCGGACTTGAAAGTAAAAGACTTAGTCGACCGCCACAACGAACTGGGCGTGACGGCGACTGTGGCCCTTGCCCCTTACCAATCGAGCTGGGGGGTCGCCGAACTCGAAGGCAACTTGATACGAGGGTTCGTACAATCGCCGAAGTTGCCATATTGGATAAACGCGGGCATCTACTGCATGTCGCCTTCGATCATCGAGATGTTTCCAGATATCGGCGACCACGAGGAGTCGACCTTCCCCGAACTGGCGACCACGGGCAGACTTGGCGCCTTCTTCATCGAGGGCTATTGGCGTGGCATCGACACTGCCAAGGACTTGAAAGAGGCATCGCAGGAACTGAAGTGAACGCCGCAGAGATCTTCGAACGTTACGTTGCCGCCGAGTACGCCTACTTCACCCCCAAAGGCGAACCACTCTGCTGGCCGGTGACGCCCTACTGGTACCCCAACACACAGAGTCTTGCCATAGCAACGGGGCTGGCTTATCCGAAGAAAGCCGATTACGCAAAACTCAATCCAAAAGTCGCGCTGCTTTTTTCCGATGCGACTTCTTCAGGACTTCCGAGTGGCGACCATGTTTCAGTCAAGGCCGATGCCAGCGTTAAGGACACCGACATCCAAGCGAATACCGATCGTTACGTTTTGGAATTGCGACAGAAATTCCCCATGGCACGACTTGCGATCAACCGTTTGACGGTCGGATTGCTCGACTTTTATCTACCTAGGCTGTGGATAGATATGGTTCCGGTCGATATCAGTTCCATCGCGGCGTCGGCTTCTGACACCCCAAGCAAACCCTTCATGGGATACCTCGATGGAGTCGTCACTGTTAAGGGTGCAGACGGCTACCCGGCCATGCTCCGCACCTCGGTTGAAGAAACGGACCATGGGACCATTCTGCTTGGCGACTCACCCGGTGACGGGCCAGCCTGCCTAACGCTGCATCGCCATACCCTTGGGGGCACAAGGTTTCAGGCACACATGGTTCGCGGGAACATCACGGAAGCCAACCGATTCGTTCCCTACAAAGTGGTTGGCTTTTTTGGCAACGGCTTCGTTTTCCCGCTATCGGTCATCGGACATATCGGTGAACTACGGCGCAAGTTGAAACGCGAACTCGACCGCCGCGGTCAGCCCATGCCAAAGCTCCGAATCCTCTAAGACTCAACCGAGAATAATTTGTCATACCCCCTCAGTAGGCTTCTTTGATCAAGCAGTGTCCGATCGAAGAAAGGGAGCGTAAGATGGCAATTAATGAACGGTCACGTCACGGTCTGTATCTCAAGCTGGAGCAGGTGTTGGGCTCCGATGAGGCCACAACATTGATGGAGCACCTGCCTCCGGTTGGGTGGGCCGATGTTGCCACCAAGCACGACCTGGAACAGCTTCGCCATGCTCTGACCGCTTCTTTCCGAGGAGAACTGGTTGCCCTTCAGCGCCATATGGTGTTTGCCATGATGGGGTCGATCGTGAGCGTGGCCGCCCTCGCCTTCGCCGTAGCCCAACTCATCTAGACGTTGGCGAGCAATCATGAAGCGCACAACGATAGTTGGCAATGACCAAATTATGGAGACCCTCAGGAGCCTCGCAAAGCAGCGCGGGGTGTCTTTCGCTGAAGTCGTGAGGGAGGCTCTTGCGGAAAAGGCTAAGGAGTTGCGACCAAAGCCGAAAAGCGTCGGGATTGAAACGTCTACTTCTTCAAAGACCGCTATAGCAGAGTCCGCCAAGCGAATCCCTCCCCGATCTTGGCGCTGATAATGGACACAGGCCTCCATACGCCTGAAGGACGTAATATTCGCTCATGCCTATCTCTAAGCCAGATCAAAACGCTCCGGCGGAACCTCATGTCATCTCCGTAGAACAACGCATAAAGAAAGTTCGTGCCCTGAAGGAAGAGGCCCTCGCCGGCGGCGGTGAGGAAGCGACCGCCCGCCAGCACGACCGCGGCAAACTCACGGCTCGTGAACGCATCGACCTTTTGCTCGACCCGGACACTTTCGTGGAAACCGACATGCTCGCTCGCCATCGTGTGCGCGGATTTGGAATGGAAGACAAACGCCCCCTGGGCGACGGAGTAGTAACCGGCTGGGGTGAGATCGATGGCCGAAAGGTGTTCGTCTTCTCGCAGGACTTCACCGTCTTCGGCGGGTCCTTGGGCGAGGTCTACGCGGAGAAGATCGTAAAGATCATGGACCTGGCGCTGGAAACAGGCGCACCCGTCATCGGTATCAACGATTCAGGGGGCGCTCGCATCCAAGAGGGTGCGCCTTCGCTTGCTGGCTACGCGGCCATCTTTGACCGCAACGTACGTTCTTCTGGAGTCATCCCGCAGATATCGGTCGTGATGGGACCATGCGCTGGTGGCGCTGTGTACTCTCCCGCCATCACCGACTTCATCTTCATGGTCGAAGGCACCTCGCACATGGCTATCACTGGACCTGAAGTAATCAAAGCGGTAACCGGTGAGGAAGTAACACTCGAAGAACTGGGAGGAGCGATGACTCACGCGTCCCGCTCGGGCGTTGCAAACTTCGTAGGTTCAGATGAAGAACAGACGCTCAAGATGGTGCGTTACCTTCTCAGTTTTATCCCGTCGAACAACACCGAGAAGGCGCCTTACTTTCCGCCTACCGATTCACCTAACCGCGAAGATCCCAAACTCGTTGACCTTATGCCAGACGAATCGAACAAGCCTTACGACATGCACGAAGTTGTTAAGTCAGTCTTCGATGACGGCGAATTCTTCGAAGTATTTCCACATTGGGCAGCGAACATCATCACTGGTTTCGCACGGCTCGACGGCCACTCGGTGGGAATCGTGGCCAATCAACCGAAGGTGCTGGCGGGAGTGCTGAACATCGACGCATCGAACAAGGCCGCACGGTTCGTTCGGTTCTGCGACGCTTTCAACATCCCGCTCGTCACCTTCGTTGATGTACCTGGGTTTCAGCCCGGTACCGACCAGGAATATGGGGGCATAATCCGCCACGGTGCGAAGCTGCTATATGCCTTCACCGAAGCAACCGTCCCACGTCTCACAGTTGTTACCCGAAAGGCCTACGGGGGCGCGTACGTTGTTATGAACTCGAAACACATTCGAGCCGACATCAACTTCGCGTGGCCAACGGCTGAGTTCGCGGTGATGGGTTCTACTCCCGCAGTTAATCTGCTTCATCGCAAGGAGATCGCTGAGTCGAAAGAGCCAACCGAAACCAGAGCAAAACTGGTAGAAGAATATGAAGACCGATTCTTGAACCCGTTCTTAGTGGCCGAACGCGGGTACATCGACGATGTGATCGAGCCCCAACATACGCGCCGTCGTCTTATCCAAGCACTCGACATGCTCCAGAACAAGAAGGAAACGCTTCCGGCCCGTAAGCACGGCAACATCCCGCTCTAGCATGATGTTCGACAACCTTGCGATAAGTGGCAACCCAACGAAAGACGAAGCATTGGTTATCGAGCAGATAATCAGGTGGACCTTGAGGCGGGAACGGGGGGATGCCCCCGCCTCAAAACCTAACGCCCAGCTACCCGTGAAGCAAAGATCGCTTCGATCACCTGACCGAGGCCAGGTACGGTAACCGACTGCGACGGAGCAATGAGTGCACCGGAACCGTCCTTCAGCGTGTAAGTGATAGTCGCAGCAACGGCGTTGATGTTGGTTGCGAACCACTGTGCACCAGCGACAGGAGCAAAGGGTGCCCACAGTTCGGTGTTGTCTGAGGAAGCAGCCGGGATAAGTTTCGTCGTATCGGCCGACCATGTGATTAGCACGGTCAGTGTCGTACCCGGCGGAAGTCCAGCCGTAAGTGTCTGGCCAGGAACTGTCGGCAAGGGCGTGCCGGGGACCGGTGAGTACGGGCCAACCGTTGTCGGCTGCACGATCGGTCCGGTGCCCCCTATCGGAGTGGTGCCGTTCGGAAGGATTCCGACCTCATCCAGCACGCAACCAAGTTTGGTGGAAGCGTTCTGCTGAACCTGGATGTAGACGCAGTACTGATTGCCCGTGTGGTTGTAAGTCACGGATCCGACGTAAGGAATAGCACCGCCGCCTGGGACAGGGACTGCAGAAATCGTGACCGCTGGAATCGCCCCAGGAGTGATGGGAGGAACCGTGACCGTGGCGTAGGGCTGCGGCGCCGGCGAAGGAGGCGCGTCCTGCGTGTAGTTGAGTCCGTACACGAAGGTCACCGAGGACTGCAGGTACACGTTGACGACCATATTGCCCACCGTGTTGTCGGCGTAAGTGGTGTCATCGAAGATCTTCATGGTTTCCTTAACTCCACGACCCTGGATCGTGATCGAGTAAGCGTGGGCGGTCTTGTCGCATGAAAGGTCTGAGCCCGCGTCGCCAAACTTCTTGGCGTCGACCTGAAGCCCCTTGCCGGTCTGCAGGCAAGTTACCCATCCATCATTACTCGACCAGCGTCCATCGGCTACCGAAGTCAGCGCAACTCCATGTCTCCAGGTCCCCGTGACAGCAAGTCGATAAGTACGACCGCTGAGTAAGTTGTTGACAGTCTGTACGCCCAAAGAACTGTTGGCGGACAGGGTCAGCGTTTCTATGAATGTCTCCCCAGTTACAGGTGCACCGGTCGGACGCGGCAAACCCAACGCCATTGCAGGAACCAGGAGCAGCGCCGCGAGTACGAAGATTGCTATGTTCCGGCGACTCATCTTTTCATCCTTTCCTTCAAGCTCGGACTCTATCCGAACTGTTTCTATGTACAAGGGTTCGACGTCGAAACCCAAATTCCTGCCTGGTTTCGCCAAATGCGCTAAATGACGTAGAACGGGCCCCCGATGATCGGGGGCCCGTTCTGAAGATGGAAACCCGTTGAGGGCTACTTCCCAGCGACCTGGTTGGCGAACATCGCTTCGATCACCTGCCCTAAGCCTGGAATTGGCACTCCCTGCCCAATCAAGAATTCACCATTAGGTCGGTAGAGGGAAATATTGAGGGTGGCTCCAACCGAATATAGGTTGACCGGATCCGCGAACCATGCGGCAGAACTCGCACCAAATGGCATCCATACGTCCGTTCCGCCAGTGACGCTGGCAACCTTAACCATCTTTGATGTGTCTGCCTTCCACGAGAATGTGACGACAACCTTGGTTCCCTTGTCGACAGACAGTCCAAAGGGTGCCAAATAGGGAGCCAAAATAGCATAGAGGTCGACTGCAGTTGGGGGGACGTACATCCCAGGAACCACGGTTGCCGTCGTGCCTGGGAGCAGTTGGGTATCTCCGCCTGGTGTGCCGGGGATGGGGCCGACCTTGGGATAATATTCATTAAAGCCATTGAAATAATCTGCCTCTTTGGGAAAACAAGTGCCAAGAGTTTGCGAGGTCGGCGTACCATTTACCCACAAGGTGAACACCAGATTGCGAGGACAGTCTGATCTGTTCGGATTTACGGACCTGACCTCGAAGACAACTCTAGGTAGCGGAATCGTTGGTATCGGCGGGAGAGGAACCGTTTGGGTTGGGATATAAACCTGCTTCTCGTACGGCCTGGTATCGACTGCTGGGGTTTCAGCCTTACCGTCCACCTGCTGCAAAGGTTGCAAACCAAGGGCGAAGGTCCAGGTAACGAGCGCTTTCAGGTACACCTTTACCGTCAATTTCCCGGAATTTCCGTTCGTCCGGTTGCCGTCAGGGTCGGCAATCTTCAGCGATGCGGGGGCGGTTACGGGTGATTGGAAGCCGATCTGATACTTGTGATTGAAACGATCACACATGAGGCCCTTGGTCGCATCGCCATAATTCGCCCCATCGACAAGGAGTCCGGTTCCGTTCTGGGAACAA
>JBDSRR010000248.1:0-11660 GCA_039929185.1 Actinomycetota bacterium | reverse complement strand
ATACGTTTTCTCAGCGGTCCGAGCCGGGGCGAGTGGGTTCTTGTTGAAGGACGTTACCGCCGACGAATTGTGCAACGCAGTGCGTATCGTCGCGGGTGGCAATGGACTTATTGAACCCCGTATGACTCGGCGCCTTATGTTGGAATTTGCAAGGCTGCCCCAGAAGTCAACAGCGGCTGCGGCTGATCTCAAGCGATTGACCGAACGCGAGATGGAAGTGTTATTAGCAGTGGCGCAGGGGCTGAGCAACGCTGAGATAGCCGATCAGCTATTCATCGGTGAGACCACCGTCAAAACACACGTCACTCACATCCTTGCCAAGTTACAGCTTCGCGACCGCGTTCAAGCGGTTGTAATGGTCCTAAGGGGGCGCGTCTCACAGAATCTTCCAGTTTCATAACGGAGGTAGGGCGATTTGGACAACTGATTTTTTCGTATCCGACAGATGGGCGGCACCCGAATGAGAAAAGTCCGCTGGATCGGAGCAGAGACCTTGCTTGATGGGGTTGGCATGTACATATTCGATCGCCCGGCGAAGCGCGGCTTCATTTCTCAAAGCACGATCCCAGTAGCCCCGCGCCCAAACCGGCCCTGAAGCCAGGCCATGAGCCTTGAGCCAATAGGTCGTGGCAAGCTTTATGCCTTGGACTATGAAGCCGAGCGGCCAGATTGACGGACCGATCACGACGTGGAGGTGGTCAGGCATGAGCGCGTAGGCGAAAACATCGACCCGGAGCCTTGCTCGTTCCTTCTCGAGTGCCCATAGGCAGCAATCGGCACTTTTATTTTCCGCGAAGACAGCAGAGCGTTCTTTAGTGACCCATGTGAGGTGCTGAGGGAAGTCCTGAGGGTCGTCGATGTGATGTGGTCTCGCCATGGTTGCGATGGTAGCGGTGGGTACTGACAAATTAGACGGCCCAAGCTGGAAAATACTGTGAGACGCGCCCCCTGGGGGAGGGCGGGGTAGGATGCCGCCGTGCTTCTAGTCAAGATGGCCAAGAGGGCCATCATCATCATGCTTGGCACCTTGACTGTGCTTTATGGCGTGGCCGAGGTGGCTGCGAAGAAGTATGGCGAAAAGGCCTTGGCGCAATACGCGGCGGAGAAAGACCCCCTAGCTACGAACGCACAAGCCCAGATCAGCTTCCCGATTATCTTTGGCATCTTGTCCCGCAACACCATCGATAGGGTCGAGATATCCACCAATCATGTTGAGATTCGGGGCATCGTGGCCGACAAAACCACGGCGGTTCTTACCGGAGTTCATCTCGATCGCGCGGCGTCTTTGCGTGACAGGGAGCCGGTCATTGAATCTATTGATCGCCTTGACATGAGTATCGAGATTCGCCAGGAGGAACTCTCGAAGCGGTTGCCACAGGGGCTGGGATTTGTATTCACACCAGGAATAGTGACACTCACCGGGCCCGGATTTGCAGTCGAAGGCAGCCTGAAGGTCACGGCCCCTGGGGTGATCGATTTCGATGGGACCCTTCCTCGTGGGCTCAAGCCCCCATCCTTAGACCTTGGAGATTTGCCCTTCGTAACCTGTATCCGTGAGATCAATATCGGGCCGGGGGTGGTTACGATCACTTGTTCTTTAGAGAACCCTCCATCGAAGTTCCCGCCGTGAAAACCATCGCGATAGAGTTTGCCTGATGGATTTCGATCTACCCAAAGAAACAGAGCAATTCCGAAAGACGGTGCGCGAGTTCGCCGTCGAAGTAGTTCGCCCAAAGGCTGAGTACTACGATGCCAGAGCAGAGTTCCCCTTAGATGTTGTTATGCAGATGGGAAAGATGGGGCTGTTTGGGCTTCCCTTTCCCGAAGAGTATGGCGGCATGGGGGGAGACTTCCTAACTTTCTGCGTTGCCATCGAAGAACTTGCGCGTATCGATTCGTCTGTCGCGATAACTCTTGAAGCGGCGGTTGGCCTTGGGGCAATGCCGTTCTATCTATTTGGAACCGAGGCCCAGAAGCACGAATGGCTGGTACCCATGGCTCGTGGCGAGATGCTTGGTGGATTTGGGCTAACCGAGCCCGGCGGCGGAACCGATGTTGGCGGCGCCAAGACCAATGCTCGGATCGATGGTGATCAATGGGTGATCAATGGAACCAAGGCCTTCATCACAAATGCCGGCACTTCGATCTCTAAGGTCGTGACCATAACGGCCGTTACCGGCGAGGACACATCAGACCCTCACGGCCACAAAGAGATAACGTCGATCTTCATTCCGCACGGCACCGCTGGTTTTGAAGTTGGAAAGTCATATCGCAAACTCGGTTGGCATGCATCCGACACTAGGGAGCTTTCCTTCAACGATTGTCGTGTGCCACTGTCGAATCAGGTTGGCGAGCGCGGCTTTGGTTATCGCAACTTCTTGAAGATACTTGACGACGGTCGCATCGCGATCGCGGCCCTTGCCGTCGGTCTGGCACAGGGGTGTCTCGATGAAAGCATCAAGTATGCGAAAGAGCGTTCATCTTTCGGGCGTCCGATAGGCACCTACCAAGCGATCCAATTCAAGATTGCCGACATGGCAGTGAAAACCCAGCTGGCACGAAATCAGGTTTATCGGGCAGCGTGGCTCAAGGAGCAAGGCCGTCCTTACAAGGCAGATGCGGCCATGGCGAAGTTATATGCCTCAGAGATTGCAGTTGATTGCGCTCGAGAAGCGGTTCAGATCCATGGAGGGTACGGCTTCATGGAGGAGTTCCCGGTGGCACGACACTTTCGCGATTCGAAGATCCTAGAGATCGGAGAAGGAACATCGGAGGTGCAACGCATACTTATAGCCCGCGACTTGGGGCTGCCCGGTACTGAATTCGGTTTGTATTAGTTTCACGCGTGTAATTGCCCAAGTTCTATTCATTTTGTCCGAGGCGAGTCCGATAATACTTTCAAGATGCACGGACTTCCCCTTCTGCGACGGGCTCTAAGCGCGAGTCTGGCATGCGTCCTCGCTTTGTTGGTGTCCGGTCAAGCTGAAGGGCAGACTCCATCTCCGGAACCATCCCCGACGGTCACGGCATCTCCATCTCCATCTCCATCTCCGGCGCCCGAACCTGCTGCTCCCTCTCCATCGCCCGAACCTGCGGCACCTGGTGCGACGGCCCCCGTGGGACCACCTCTTCCAGCGGGATCCGGTACAGGGCGGCGGATCGTGTATTCGAATTCCTTACAAAGAGTTTGGCTTGTCGAAGAGAATGAAGTCATCGTCCGGTCGTACCTGGTTTCGGGACGAAGGGGCATGCCGAAGGCTGGAGTGCATCGAGTGTTTTCCAAATCTCCAGTCACCCAAGCGCTTGGGGGACGGGTTTCGATGCGGTACATGGTTCGTTTCGCCAGGGGAAGGCGTCTTTCGATCGGATTTCATTCCATCCCTGTAGGTCGGCGTGGCCCCATTCAAACCGAGGCTCAACTCGGAACCTTTCGCAGTCATGGTTGTGTACGACAAAGGCTGAGCGATGCTGAGGCCCTCTGGAACTTCGCTCCCATAGGAACGACCGTGATTGTCCTCCGCTGAGCCTTACACTGCCTTCGTGAAAGTTTTCCTTACGGGCGGAAGTGGGTTCATCGGCTCTGCTGTCGCGAGACGTTTACGAAAACGTGGAGTGTCGGTTCGAGCTTTAGTCCAGCGGCCAGATGAGGCTCACGCCCTTTGTCGTATCGGCTGTGAGGTTGTTATTGGCGATGTTCGCAACCCCGGTGACCTGTTGATCGATGGGTGCGATCGCGTTATCCATGGAGCCGCTTTATATCGGCTCGGCTTACCGCGATCCATGCGGCGGGAAATGTTACAGGTCAACGTCCTTGGAACGACCAACGTGCTTCGTGCGGCCCGCCAAGCTGGTGTGGACAAAGTTGTCTATCTGTCCTCCGTCTTGGTCTTTGGCAATACCAGGGGAAGGGTTGTGGACGAATCGCATATCCAAGACGAGCCGCATAGATCGTTCTATGCCCACACGAAACACCTGGCCCACCAGATCGCAGTGGAGTTTTCTCGCACGGGTTTGCCCTGCGTGATAGTTCAACCTGCTGCCGTCTATGGACCTAACGACCATTCGCAAGTGGGCCACATGATCCGAAGGTTCGTCTCAGGCCGCTTGCCGTTCATCCCTTTCCCAGAGGCCGGTTTCGATTTCGTTCATCGCGATGATGTCGCCGAGGGCATCGTGCTTGCCTTGGAAAAGGCCCCGACCGGTGAGCAGTACGTCTTTGGGGGAGAGCGCTCGACCGCTGGTGAGTTCGTCAGAACCCTTGCTGGCATCATGGGCCGCAACGCCCCACGTGGTGCCGTTCCGTCAAGGCTCTTAAGGGCGACGGCACCGTTGGGTTCAATAGTCGGGCCCATGATGGGCTTTCCCCCCAACTTGAAAGAGTTGATCGAGTCGATGGATGGCTTTACTGTTTGGGCGAGTCACCGCAAAGCCACGGACGAGTTGGGTTACACCTTTAGATCCATAGAACAAGGGCTGAAGGATACGCTGCATGCATTAAGGACGGTGTCCTGTTAGCCCATTACAATTGCATCTATGAAAATCGCAGTAGTTGGGGTTGGCCACGTGGGTCTTGTCACCGCGGCGACATTGGCAAAGATGGGCCATGAAGTAGTCGGCCTTGACGACGACGATCGTAAGATCGAAGGCTTGAATCAAGGCAAGCTGCCGTTTTTCGAACCTGGGCTTAAAGAACTTATCGAGGAAGTTACCGCGGCAGGTAGGTTGCGCTTCTCGCAAGACCCTGCTGACGCGATAGCCGGAGCGACGGTTGCCTTCAGTTGCGTCGGCACACCATCTAGGGCTGATGGCGAGGCAAATCTTTTGGCCGTCGAGAAAGCGGCGGAGTCTGTCGGCAAGCACGCGACTGGCGATATCGTCTTCGTTCAGAAATCGACGGTTCCCATTCATACGGCTGATCGTGTCCAAGCCATGTTGCGTCGCATCTCGAAGCATCGCTTTTACCTTGTTTCGAACCCAGAGTTCCTGAAGGAGGGTTCGGCAGTAGAGGATTCATTGCATCCCGATCGCTTACTGGTTGGGGCCGACATGCCTGAGGCCCACGAAATAATGCGAAGCGTTTACGAACCCCTAATGAATCAAAACGTCACTTACTTCGCTACCGACATCAAAACGGCCGAGCTTGCCAAACACGCTTGCAATGCCTTCTTGGCCCTCAAAATTTCCTTCGCCAACGCGCTCGCCCAGATCTGCGATGCATCTGGGGCCGACGTTTGTTCGGTTGCCGACATCATGGGATCAGATCCCCGCATCGGCCGAGCTTTCCTGAACGCTGGCCTTGGTTATGGGGGCTATTGTTTCCCAAAGGATGTTGCCGCATTCAAGGTGCAGGCGGCTCGCTTTGGGTATGAATTCGATCTCCTCGACGACGTGATTAAGATCAATCAGCAGGCCCTTCAATCGGCTTTCCGCAAGGTGAACGACGTGCTTTGGAACATCGAAGGAAAGCGAATAGTGCTTCTTGGGTTGGCCTTCAAGGCATTGACAGACGACGTGCGTGAGTCGCCGTCTCTTTATCTGGCCAAGTTGTTGATCGATGCTGGGGCAGAAGTCATCGGCTATGACCCGCAGGCCAATCAAGCGGCTCGGGCGCAGTTGCCCGAATTGCAAGTGGTCGATGATCTTTACGAAGCGGCGGAAGGTGCTCACTGTTTAGTCATAGCCACCGAGTGGCCGGAGTTTGCTGACCTCGACTTGTCAAGGCTGAAGGGCATCATGACCCACCCGATCATCGTTGACGCGCGGAACATCCTTGACCCCCAACTCGTCGCCGAAGCAGGTTTTACTTACTTGCCCACCGGCCGACCCCCTGTAAACCTTTGAGAGTAAACCTTTGAGAGTAAACCTTTGAGAGTCCTGGTCGCCGGGGGAGCCGGCTTTCTTGGGTCTCATCTATGCGACCGATTGGTGAGCTTGGGTCACGAGGTTATTTGCTACGACTCGTTGCTGACCGGCGACACCTCGAATATTTCGCAGTTGTGGGGCAACGATCGATTCACCTTTGCAGATTTCGATGTGACCAATTACGTGGGCGTCGAAGGGCCTATCGACTGGGTTATGAACTTCGCTTCGCCAGCATCGCCGCTCGATTACCTTGAGCATCCGATACATACCTTGAAAGTTGGGGCGAAGGGAACGCTGAATCTGTTGGGCCTGGCGAAGGCCAAGGGGGCAGGTTTCTTCCTTGCGTCAACGTCTGAGGTCTACGGCGATCCTCTGGTTCATCCACAGACCGAAAGCTACTGGGGAAACGTGAACCCGGTAGGTCCTCGTGGGGTGTATGACGAAGCGAAGAGGTACGCGGAGGCAATCACTTACGCGTATCACCGTGTATGGGGACTAGACGTTCGAGTGGTTCGCATCTTCAATACCTACGGCCCCCGGATGCGTCAAGCCGATGGCAGAGCTGTGCCAACTTTCATAAGCCAAGCTCTGGCGGGCGAGTCAATAACCATCCACGGTGACGGTTCACAAACGCGAAGTTTGGCGTACGTGGACGATCAGATCGAAGGGTTCATCCGCTTGATGCAAACACCTGGAGCCTTCACCCCCGTGAATATCGGCAACCCACGGGAAGTGACGGTCTTACAGATCGCCAGTCTCATTCGAGACCTAGTCGGCTCGAAGTCAGAATTCGTTTTTAATCCGCGACCGGTTGACGATCCCGAGCGTCGCTGTCCCGACATCTCGCGCGCGAAGGAACTACTAGATTGGGAGCCGAAGGTGAACATGGAGGACGGGTTTAGAAGAACCGTCACATGGTGCAGCGAGCATTGGTTCCATGAAACTGCTCGCGAACTCGGTGCCATTCGAAGGGAGCGCCTTCAGGGCGGGTTAGAGCCCTGAGAGTGGGCTTGGCGGATCAGTTCTGCGATATCGCGAATCGATTTGGTCAGGTCGTAGTCGCGCGGTGTGTAGATCCTTGCAACACCCATCGATAGCAGTTCTTCCGCGTCAACGTCTGGGATGACTCCGCCGACGATCACTGGGACCTGCGACGTATCCATGCCTTGGTCGCGAAGCGAAGCAAGTATCTGACCAACCAGAGGTAAGTGGGCCCCCGACAAGATCGAAATACCGATGGCATGCACGTCCTCCTCGACGGCGGCCTTCGCTATTTGCAGAGCAGTCAAACGGATGCCTTGGTAGATCACCTCGAACCCCGCGTCGCGGGCACGCACCGCTACTTGCTCGGCGGCATTGGAGTGTCCATCGAGTCCTGGTTTTGCAATCAGCAGTCGCAAGCGCTTCACACCCAGGTGTCGCGCTACCTCGGCTACCTCCTCGCGGGCAGCTACGATCGACGAAGAGGGCATCGACCCAACACCAGATGCTGCAGTGATACCTGTGGGGGCCCGATATTCGCCGAAAACGTCGCGCAGTACGTCTGCCCACTCGCCGGTAGTTACGCCAGCCTTAGCCGCTTCGATCGACGGGTCCATCAGATTGCCATTCGACCTTGCGGCATCGCGCAACTTCGATATCGCTACCGCTGCCGCCTTTTGGTCGCGCTCCGCGCGCCACTGTTCAAGTCGCTCGCCAGTTTCGATCGAAGCGGCGGCATCTACCGTCTGAATAGCACCGCTACCGATATCTAGTTCAGCGGGTTCGGTTGCCGCATACCGATTCACGCCAACCACTGCAAGTTGATCGTTTTCGATCGCCCTTTGGCGTATCGCATGAGATGTCACGAGTTGTTCTTTCATGTAATCGATGTTGCGAAGCGACCCACCCGAGGCGAGTATCCGTTCGAGTTCATCTTCGGCCCCGCTTTGCAGTTCCGCTGTTTTGCTTTCGATCACCTTTGAGCCCTCAAAGATGTCTTCGTATTCGAGTATGTCGGTTTCGAATGCCAGGATCTGCTGCGCTCGCAGCGACCACTGCTGGTCCCAAGGTCGGGGCAAGCCAAGCGCTTCGTTCCATGCTGGAAGTTGCACTGCCCGCGCCCGCGCATCTTTCGACGTTGTCACGGCGAGCATCTCGAGCATGATCCGATAAACGTTGTTCTCAGGCTGAAGTGCAGTAAGGCCCAAAGAGTTCACCTGTACTCCATAGCGGAACCTCCGATAGCGTGGATCGGTTACCCCATAACGCTCGTTCGTGATGCGATCCCACATGCGGGTGAACGCTCGCATCTTGCAGGCTTCTTCGATAAACCTTATGCCGGCGTTGCAGAAAAATGAGATGCGCCCAACAAGGCGGGCGAAGTCGTCGTCGGCAACCTCACCGGTGGTGCGGACTGCATCGAGTACGGCGATAGCGTTCGCTAACGTGAAGGCAATCTCCTGAACCGGCGTGGCCCCCGCTTCTTGCAGATGGTACGAGCAGACATTTATCGGGTTCCACCTTGGCGAGTTATGCAGTGTCCACGTGACCATGTCGGTGATGAGACGCATCGACGGCTCGGGAGGAAATATGTAAGTCCCGCGAGACAGGTATTCCTTGAGGATGTCGTTTTGTGTCGTGCCCGACAGTGAAGATCTGTTGACGCCCTGCTCGTCTGCTGCTGCCACATATAACGCTAGCAACCACATGGCTGTGGCGTTGATGGTCATCGATGTGTTCATCTGATCCAGCGGTATGTCTTGAAACAATCTGCGCATGTCGCCTAGGTGCGTTATCGGAACCCCAACTTTGCCAACCTCGCCCATTGCCATTGGGTGGTCGGGGTCATAGCCGGTTTGGGTGGGAAGGTCGAATGCGACCGATAGTCCGGTCTGTCCTTTATCGAGATTAGTTTTGTAAAGAGCATTCGAAGCCGCGGCAGAGGTATGGCCAGCGTATGTGCGAAAGATCCAGGGCTTGTCCACTCGGCGATCAGGCCGAGCGGATTATGTCTAGCAGTCGGTCTACCATTTCGTTAGTGGCGTTTAAGCCCATCAGCCCGACTCGTATCGCCTTTTCATGAGTTGGTCCCAGCCCCCCAGAAACCATGATGCCGTTGCGCAGAAGGAGTTCTTGTAAGGCGGCAGGGTTATCGGCCCAAGCGGCTACGACAAGGTTTGCCTCGCATCCCGGTTGAGGCACGGGTTTCAGGCCAAGCTCCGCGAGTCCGTCGCGGCATCGCCCCGCAAGAGCCGCCCGCTTTTCGATCCAGGCTTCTATACCAAAGTTTGTTATCCGTTGAAGGCTCGACGCGAGTGCCAATACAAGGTTGCTCGGCATCGTCACCGGGTGCGGGTGCCATGCGCCCCATTCTTCGCGATAGCGGTCCCAGGTTGCGATGTTCAGATACCAAGACGCGACCTGGGTCGTGCGCGCGTTGATGCGCGCGCGCCCACCTTGTCCTAGGGCGACTATCCCAAGCCCCGAGGGTGCTTCCATTCCCTTTTGGGTGGCGGTCACGTAAGCATCGATGGCCATCGAGTCGACATCGACCGCCTCGCCTCCCGCCGCGGCGATGCCATCGACAACGTAAATCGTGCCCGCCTCATGAGCTGCCGCTGCGATCTCGGCGATGGGGTGCCTGACCCCTGTAGAGGTTTCAACATGAACACTGATCACACCAGCAGTTCCTTTGGCCTGTGCCTTCACCCGCGCAGGATCGATCGGCGCTCCTGGCTCGACCGGCAACTCTTGGACCGAAAGTGAAAGTGCAGTGGCGACTTCGATGAGTCGCGTCCCAAAAAATCCGGTGTTGGCTATCAGGACCTTGTCGCCCGGTTCGAAAATATTGAGCAGGGCCATCTCGATCGCTGTGGTTCCTGTGCCTGGCACGAGGTAAGGGGGGTCTGCTGCTCCGAGCAGTTTGCCGATCTCTGACACTGTCTGGTCATGAAGTTCACGCCAAACCTCGCCGTAGTGGGCGATGACCTGATGCCCGACAGCTTCAAGTTCGGGTTCGTTCAATTCTCCGGGCCCAGCGATCATCAGCGCAGGCAGCGGCGGCAGGTTATGTGGGTCAATCACGGCTCTACCCTAGCCGGATTCAGATAAATTGGGCAACGCCGAAGGCGAGGGCGGCCATGCTCACCATCAACCCCGTCATCGCAAATATCATGTGACGTTGCAAGGCCACGAGTTCCCCCCGGAAAGCAGCCATGATGGCATTCGTCGCACCTTGAATCTGCAACTCCAGGTGGACACGGAGTTGCTCCAGGTCGTGTTTGGTGGCGACATCGGCCCACCCCACCGGAGGTAGGTGCTCCATCAAGGTTGTGGCCTCGTCGGAGCCCAGCACCTGCTCCAGTTTGAGATATAGACCGTGGCGTGACCGTTCATCGATTGCCATCTTACGCTTCCTTACTCGCTTGGGATACTGCTTAGGGAAGCCTACTTGGGGGGTATGACACGTTTTTTGTCGGTTCCTAACGCGCTAGCGGCTTGCGACGGTTTAGCCGGATTCAGATAAGTTGGGCTGCCCCGAAGGCGAGGGCGGCCATGCTCACCATCAACCCCGTCATCGCAAATATCATGTGACGTTGCAAGGCCACGAGTTCCCCGCGAAAAGCGGCGGTTTGAGCATGTATCGCACCTTGAATATCTTTGCCCAGGTTGAGCCGGAGATGCTCCAGGTTGAGCCGGAGATGTTCCATATCCTGTTTGGTGGCGACATCGGCCCACCCCACCGGAGGTAGGTGCTCCATTAAGGTCGTAGCCTCGTCGGAGCCCAGCACCTGCTCCAGTTTGAGATATAGACCGTGGCGTGACCGTTCATCGATTGCCATCTTACGCTTCCTTTCTCGCTCGGATACTGCTTGATGAACCCTACTCAGGGGGTATGACACTTTTGTGTCGGTTATATTTCCGCCCATGCAGATTCGTACAGTTGGAGTGGTGGGTTGCGGGACGATGGGCAGTGGCATATGCGAGATTGCCGCTCGTGCGGGATATCGGGTCATCGTTCATGAGATAAGCGACGTCTCCGCCGAGGAAGGCCTCGCCCGCATTGCCCACTCCCTCGCCCGGGCCGAAAGTAGGGACAAGATCACGGCGCAGGATCTAAAGACGGCTCTCGGGTTGATCAGTACCACGACCGAGGTGGCTGGACTTTCTGAGTGCGACTTGGTCATCGAGGCAATCCCGGAATTCTTGGATCTGAAGAAAGCGATGTTCGCTTCGCTCGACGAGGTTCTTAGCGATGAGGCGATAATCGCTACGAACACTTCTTCGTTGTCCGTTATCGAACTTGCCGTCGCTACGAAACGTCCTGAGCGCGTTCTGGGCATCCACTTCTTCAACCCGGCCCCCGTGATGGAGCTAGTCGAATTGGTGAAGACGGTTACGTCGTCGCAGTCAGTCGTGGATGATGCCCGAACTTTTGTCGAGAGCCTGGGCAAAAAGGTTGTCGAATGTCGCGACCGCGCTGGCTTCATAGCGAACCTACTTTTGTTCCCTTACTTGAACGAGTCTGTCAAACTTCTCGAAGCCGGGTTCGCTTCGCGCGAAGACATCGACGCAGCCATGCGCTTTGGCGCGGGGCACCCGATGGGGCCATTGGCATTGCTCGATCTTGTGGGTCTTGATTCGTGCGCTGAGATCCTCGAATCGCTTTACCGCCAATTCCACGAGCCTCGTTACGCGCCTTCCCCTGGGTTCAGGCACTTAGTTGGGGCGGGATATCTAGGGCGCAAGAGTGGTCGAGGATTCTATACATTCGAAGAACCTGATTCTCCGAAAACGGCCCAAGACAATCGTTCAGG
>JBDSRR010000247.1:0-1603 GCA_039929185.1 Actinomycetota bacterium | reverse complement strand
CCAAGTGTGTAGAAGGGGGCCTCGTGACAGATCTTCAACTGCAGATCCATGTTCTCTTTGATCTTGTGCATCGGCACATGGCCTGGGCCCTCGACCATTACTTGCACGTCGTGTTTCCACGCGACCTTTGTCAACTCGCCCAATGTATCTAGCTCAGCGAATTGCGCTTCGTCATTCGCATCTGCGATACAGCCTGGCCGCAGCCCATCGCCCAAGGAAAACGATACGTCGTAGGCAGCCATGATTTCGCATATCTGTTCGAAATGCGTATACAAGAAACTTTCTTCGTGATGAGCCAAGCACCATGCCGCCATGATCGCTCCCCCGCGAGAAACGATCCCCGTTAGCCGGTTCGCAGTCAGCGGGATATAGCGAAGTAAAACCCCAGCATGAACCGTGAAGTAATCGACTCCCTGTTCAGCCTGTTCGATGAGTGTCTCGCGGTAGACCTCCCATGACAGGTCTTGCGCCTTGCCGTCGACTTTCTCAAGTGCTTGATAGATGGGAACAGTTCCGATGGGCACCGGAGAGTTACGAACTATCCACTCACGAGTCTGGTGGATGTTGCTGCCGGTTGAAAGGTCCATAACGGTGTCGGCACCCCATTTGGTTGCCCATGTCATCTTCTCAACTTCTTCTTCGACAGAAGATGAGACAGCAGAGTTACCTATGTTGGCGTTGATCTTCACCAGGAAATTGCGACCGATGATCATCGGTTCCGACTCCGGGTGATTGACGTTGGCGGGGATGATCGCTCGGCCGCTCGCAACCTCGTCGCGAACAAACTCTGGCAACACGCCCTCGCGTATAGCGATGAATTCCATTTCCTTGGTGACGATGCCTTTTCGGGCATAGTGCATCTGGGTCACGTTCTTGCCGCCTCTGTCGTTAACCCTGTCGTTAACCCTGTCGTTAACCCAGGCAGTTCTCAACCGCGGCAAGCCCGCAGTCACGTCGGTTTCTATGTCTGGGTCGGTGTAGGGCCCGCTAGTGTCATAGACCAGCAAGGCAGGATTGATTTCGTTGCCGAAACGCCCTTCGGTAGGCGACAACGAAATCTCACGAAATGGCACCCGGACGTCTTCGCTCGACCCGGTCACGTAGACCTTGCGACTTGAACTCATTCTTCTCTCCCTCCGCCAGCATTACCTGGATCAGGTTGTCGGTCGGCACGATGCCCTCTCAGCCCACAACATCCGAGCTCCCGAACCTATGTCTATCACGTATCATGCGCTCCCATGACTTACTCGATAGTCGCCCGCGACCCCGAATCAGGACAGATGGGAGTAGCGGTGCAGTCGCACTATTTCTCAGTCGGGCCGATATGCCCTTGGGGACTCTCCGGCACCGGAGTGGTAGCGACTCAGTCGCTGGTTGATCCCTCGTACGGCCCCCTCGGCCTTGAATTGATGCGGAGCGGAAGATCAGCACCAGACACGCTGAGGGGACTGCTCGCTGCCGATGAAGGATGCGATGTCCGACAGGTCGCCATGATCGACTCTTCCGGAATGGTTGCCGGACATACGGGCTCAAAGTGCATCCGCGAAGCTGGCCATGTCGTCGGAGACAACTATTCAGTACAAGCCAACATGATGTTGCGCAA
>JBDSRR010000246.1:0-10628 GCA_039929185.1 Actinomycetota bacterium | reverse complement strand
GATGACCAAGAGCGGGATGAGTGCAAGTGCCGCTTTTTTCAAGCATGCACCTCAAACATGCCTGTCCACCCAAGCTCGGCGAATTCGGAAACATGAGCGTGAAACATGTAGCGACCGGGGGAGCGGTAGCTGAACTCTAGGATCGAGCGTTCGCCTTGCCCAAGGATGATGGTATCCGTGAAATTGTCGGGTTCGAGTTTCGTGCCGGTCCTGTACTCATTGAAGAATGTTGCATGGGAGTGAAATGAATTGATCAGATCGAATTCAGTGATGTTCACAACGTAGGCTCTTATAAGTTGGTTTTGTGTCACTTGGATCGGATGGCGCAGATAGTGATGGGCAACCGTGTTCACTGCATAGATCTCGTTTCCTCCGTCGAAGTCGGTGTCAAATCCATTCAGCATCATCACCATTTCGTCGGCCTCGGGACGTTGGGAAGGTGGATCGATGATGAACACTCCGTACAAACCCTTGTGGATGTGGCGTTTTAGCGGTGGGGTATGGCAATGGTAGAGGTGAAGCCCGAAAGGCTCGGCTGTGAATTCGTACTCGAAGGTTTCGCCCTTCTTGACCTGTTCGAATACGCCATCCATGTTTGCCGTGTGAAAACCATGGAAGTGCATCGTGTGAGGATGCGACCCTGCATTGGTGAACTTGATCCGTACGAGGTCACCTTCGGTGGCTCTCAGTGTCGGTCCAGGGACCTTGCCGTTGTAAGCCCAGGCCGCGAATTCAACCCCCGGCGCTACCTCGATGGTACGGTCAACAGCAGTTATTTCGAACTCACGAAGCGTACGTCCATCGAGCATCTTCGAGGTCTTGCCACGGTCAAATTCTCGGAGATAGGTCATTGGGTCGAAGATCGACGTATCAACGTCACCGACGGCCAGACTGCCGAAATGGGCATCGTGACCGGTGCTTGTCTTGCTGTGTGAGTCTTGGGCACTTGCAGGTAATCGATCGAGAGCAGCCTGAGTGGCCAGTCCAGCCGCACCCAAGGAGGTGGCCTTTAACAACTGCCTGCGAGTTATCTTCATTTGTTTCTTGGTCCAACCCAGATGCTATCGGCCAGTTCCCTGCCAACAGCGTGTCGTTGGCCCCTGATCTTCACCCAAACCGGACCCCCGAATGGTGCCTGCTTTTCGATGGTGATCGCTGTCCCAGGCTTGAGACCAAGTTCGCCCATGTACCTCAATGCTTCTGGATCCCTGTCGCTGACACGCTCAACACGTGCGGGACCTGCCGGAAATTGTCCGAGGGTGAGGTGCGCCACTTCTTTGTGGGCACCGTTTTTGGGAGGGATGGGATCGCCATGGGGATCGTGCGTGGGATGGCCCAAAAGGTCGGCGATACGGTCTTCGAGTCTTTCAGAAAGGACGTGCTCCAAAACCTCAGCCTCGTCGTGGACTTCGTCCCACGGGATACCAAGCGTCTTGTGCAGGTACATCTCGATCAAACGGTGATGGCGGATGATTTCAAGCGCCAACTGGTTACCGCTATCGGTTAGTTCCACTCCTTGATACTTGCGATGGCGAAGGTAGCCCCGAGTTGCCAATCTCTTAAACATCGCAGTCACCGATGCCGAAGAAACGTTTAGGCGATTGGCTATGGCCGACGTCGTCGCGCCTTCGCCAAGCGAGTAGATCGCCTTAAGGTAGTCCTGTACCGAGCCGCTAGTCTCCACGAAATCAAAGTTTAGTCGAGACTAAGTTCCTAGTGCAAGTCCCGCGTGCGGTACCTTATGAAGTTCAATGGACGAGCGCTACGACCCAAAGTCTTTCGAAAGCAATTGGACCGCCCGCTGGGAAGCAGACGGTATATATGTCGCGCCGCGTAAGCCCGCCAAGGGGAGATCTAAGAGATTCATCATGGGGATGTTCCCCTATCCGTCGGGCGACTTGCATCTGGGCCATGTTGAGAACTATTCGATAGAAGATGCGGTCGCACGCTACTGGCGCATGAGCGGCTTCGATGTGATGCATCCCATAGGCTTCGACGCCTTTGGTCTGCCTGCCGAAGAGGCCGCGATGCTTAGAAAGGCAGAACCTAAAGAATGGACCCTTCGCAATATCGATGAGATGCGTGCTTCTTTTCGAAGACTGGGTTTGTCGTACGACTGGACGCGAGAGTTCATAACGTGTGAACCCGAGTACTACCGCTGGAACCAATGGATATTCCTGAAGATGCTTGAGCGCGGTCTGACCTATCGCAAAAAAGCACCGGTCAATTGGTGTCCGTCCTGCAAGACCGTCTTGGCCAACGAACAAACTCAGGGAGGCGTTTGTTGGAAATGCTCATCGACGCCTCAGATCCGAGATCTTACGCAGTGGTATCTGAAGACAACTGCATACGCCGATGAATTACTCGACGACATGGCATCGCTCAGTTGGTCTGACTCGATACTCAATCAACAGAAGAACTGGATCGGTCGAAGCCGAGGCGCTGAAGTCTTGTTCATCGTGAAGCGCGGGGACGACACATTTCCGGTGCCGGTATTCACCACTCGTCCCGATACTTTGTGGGGTGTTACCTCGTTGGTATTGGCACCGGAGCACCCCGTAGCGAGCGAGCTAGTTAGTGGAACCGATGTCGAAGACACTTTCCGCAAGTTCCTTGACGAAACGCGCCTGAAAAGTGAAGTCGATCGGCAATCATCGGGCGAGACTAGACAAGGAATGGCGCTGCCTGCGATCGCGATCAATCCTGCGAACGACGAGGAGGTCGTGGTTTGGGTAGCGGACTACGTACTGATGGGCTACGGCAGTGGAGCCGTGATGTCGGTTCCCGCTCACGACCAGCGCGATTTCGAGTTCGCCCGCAAGTACGGCTTGTCGGTCCGGCCAGTGATCCAACCCGAGGGCGACACCCTTGAAGGCGCAACCATGACCGAGGCCTATACGGGCCCTGGGGTGATGACCCATTCAGGCCCATTGAGCGGGACGACTATTTTTCCAGACACCAAGGAAGGTATCGAGTCCGTCATCGATTGGTTGAGCGCCAATGACAAAGGGCACGGCACGATCAACTACCGGTTGCACGATTGGGGATTCTCAAGGCAGCGATACTGGGGGACTCCCATCCCCATCATCTATTGCGACTCTTGCGGCCAGGTCCCGGTTCCTTACGAAGACCTGCCGATCTTGCTGCCGGAAAAAGCAGATTTCAGCCCGTCAGAAGATGCAGGGGGGCCTTTGGCGAATGTCGCCGAGTGGGTGAACACGAAATGCCCGAGTTGCGGGGCAGATGGCAAGCGCGAAACCCATACCATGGACACCTTCTTCGACTCGGCCTGGTATTTCCTTCGATACTGCGATCCCGGTAATGAAGATGTGCCCTTCGATCCCGATCTGGTCGCGGCTTGGGGGCCGGTAGATCAATACGTTGGGGGAACAGAGCATGCTGTAGGGCACCTTATATATGCGCGCTTTTTCACGAAGGTGTTTCATGACATGGGTTTGGTCCCATTTTCTGAACCATTCGTGTCGCTTTTCAATCAGGGCAACGTGACTCTTGACGGGCGTGAGATGTCGAAATCATCAGGTCACTTGGTTGAGGCCGCTGAGACGATTGAGCGGTTCGGCGCTGATGCTGCGCGGACATTCATATTGTTCTGCAGCCCACCTGCTGCTCCTTACGACTTTCCTGCCGACGGCATGGCCGAGATCGGCAGGGTGGCATTCAGTTGGTTGTCACGAGTGTGGCGAGTACTGTCTTTGGTTGACGACTCGGCAATGTCACAAGACCTTGAACGAGCGGTTCACCGTGCAGTAAAAGCAGCTACTGAGGATTTTGAAAACTATGGCTTCAACACAGCTATCGCTCGGATGATGGAACTTGTGAACGAATTCTCGAAGTTGAAGGGGCCGGTTCCGCGAGTTGCCGCTGAAACTTTGTTGAAGTTGCTGGCACCCATCGCACCATTCATCACTGAGGAACTGTGGCATAGGTATGGCAATGAATCTTCGATACACCTTGAGTCGTGGCCCACGTTCGACCCCGCTTTGCTGACAGAAAAGACGGTCACGATGGTTATCCAAGTCAACGGTAAAGTGCGCGACACCGTAGATGTAGATGTAGATATCTCTCGTGAGCAGATGCAAGAACTGGCACTGGCTAGCGACAAGGTGCGTCCCCATCTGTCTGGTGAGCCACGCAGAGTCGTGATCGTACCGCCGAGACTCATCAACATAGTTGTTTAGTGTCGGAACCTGGCAATAACCTCACGCGTACCGAGGCGACCGCACGCGCCTTGGCGATCTCCGACGTTTCTTACGAGGTCTTCTTAGACGTTACCGCCGATGAGACCTATATAAGTGAAACCACCATTCGCTTTGCTAGTAAACAGGACTCGGTCTTCGTGGACTTCCTGGCGAAGACGGTCGATTCGATAACTCTTAATGGCTCACCTGTCGATGTTGGTGTCTTCCACGGTTCGCGGATTCATCTGGACGGACTTACCGCACACAACGTATTGACAGTCGTAGCGCATTGCGAATATTCAAATGCTGGCATCGGACTGCACCGTTTCGTAGATCCCGCTGATGGATTGGTTTATCTCTACTCGGACCTCGAGCCATTCGAAGCACATCGCGCTTATGCATGCTTTGACCAACCCGACATCAAGGCTACTTTCGATTTCATTGTGGCTGCACCGCTCGAGTGGACAGTCATATCGAATTGCAAGGCTCTGTCTTCTGAAGGTGGAATCTGGAAGTTCGTGACGACGCCAATCCTTTCCACTTATGTCACTGCGATCTGTGCAGGTCCCTATCACCATGTGTCTGACCATCACAACGGCGTTGACCTCGGCATCTATTGCCGACAGTCGCTGGCGGAGTTTCTTGACCCGGATGAGATCTTCGCGGTCACCAAAGCTGGCTTCGATTTCTTCAATAGCAAGTTCGACTATCCCTACATGATCGATAAGTACGATCATGTTTTCTGTCCTCAGTACAACCAAGGAGCCATGGAAAACTTCGGATGCATCACCGTAAATGAGTTGTACATCTTCCGATCGAAGGTGACAGGTACGGTAAGGGAACGCCGGGCGGAAAGCATCCTTCACGAGTTGGCGCATATGTGGTTCGGTGACCTGGTCACTATGCGCTGGTGGGAAGATTTGTGGCTTAATGAAAGCTTCGCTACCTATGAGGCGATGATGGCTCAAAATGCGGCCACTTCCTACAAGAACGGATGGACGACTTTCGCGACCAGTTGGAAAACTTGGGCATATAACGCAGACCAGTTGCCAACGACTCACCCCGTCGCGACCAAGATGATCGATACCGACTCAGTTAGTGTCAACTTCGACGGAATCTCCTATGCGAAGGGATGTTCAGTTCTTCGTCAGTTGGTGGCGTGGGTGGGGGAAGAAGCCTTCAACAAGGGGCTTCGCGGATATTTCAAGGAGCATGAGTACGCCAATGCTGAGCTCAAGGACTTCCTGTCGGCATTGGAGACTGCATCGGGTCGTAGCCTTTCATCTTGGTCCAAGCTGTGGCTTGAAACTGCAGGCGTAAACACATTGAATGCCGACTTCACTTTGAAGGGCGACGTCTTCGATTCCTTCATCGTCACTCAAGATGCTCCCGAGGGTCATCCAACGCTCAGACCGCATCGATTGGGGATCGGCCTTTACGACAGGGTCGATGGACGCATCACGCTTCGTCGCCGGGTTGAGGTGGAGATCGACGGACCATCGACCGATATCCCCGAACTGGTTGGTGAAACGAGGTCTGACCTCGTGCTGTTAAATGACGGCGACCTGACGTACGCGAAGATCCGTTTTGACGAGCGTTCCTTGCGAACTTTGGTTGAAGGTATCGGCGACTTGGATGACTCGCTGACCCGGGCCATGTGTTGGGCTGCCGCTTGGGACATGGTGCGGGATGCTGAGATGGGATCGAGCGACTACCTCGACATGGTGCTGACTAATCTTGCTGGCGAGGAAATCATCACCTTGGTCGATTCAACTCTGCTCAAGTGTCAAACGGTTATGCGTTACTTGACTCCAGACAAGCTTGCAGCCACGCGTGACAAGTTTGCCCATGGCGCGTTCGAAGCCGCAGCCAGAGCAACACCCGGGGGCGATCGACAGCTTTCATGGACGCGAACCTTCATAGGCAACGCTAGGTCGGAGCACCATCTGTCCATGCTGAAGGAGTGGTTAGAGGGAACATCTATCCCTGAAGGGTTAGGGATCGACACTGATCTGCGGTGGATGCTCGTGACTGTTCTTGCGGGGAACGGGGCCGCTGGTCAGGGTCTGATCGACGCGGAATTGGCTCGTGACGACACCGAGAACGGTAAGAGGCACGCGATCGGCGCTCACGCGTCGATGCCAGATGCGGCCGTGAAGGCCGAGGTCTTCAAAACGGTGATCGAAGACCGTGATCTGGCGCTGGATCGCGCTCGGACGATGATGGCCTACGGTTTCGCCCGCCTAGACCAGCGAGACTTGCTCGAGCCTTACGTGGCCAAGTACTTCGACGCGTTGAAGCATGTGGCCGATTCTCGCGATGTCCAATTCGCGCTGGCCTTTGCCACTTCAGTGTTTCCGAGTGCGGTCATCAGTGAGTCAACCCTGCAGGCGGCCGATGAGTTTCTGGCGAAGGACTTAGTCCCAGCGCACATCGCCCGGGTTGTTCGCGAGGGCCGCGACGAGATGGCCCGATGCCTGCACGCCCGGAGGCGCGTCTCACAGGATTTTCCAGCCTAGGCGTCTGAGATTGTCATGGGCGACCGTTATAGTGGTCGTTACTTCCCCGGTTGACTAGCGCGGGAGGTATTCATTGGGACAAGGACTCTGGTCAAGGCTTCGCGAAATCACACGCGCTTCACCCGGTGAACTAGGACTCATCACCCTGCTTGCAGCAGTGGTGATAGGCGGAAGTGCTCTGGTGTATGCCCGCACTGCCGACCCACCTGCGCCACCTACGAAACGGGTTGCTCCAGAAACGGTCGAGGCGAAAGAGTCAAAGAAACTCCTTATCCATGTTGCAGGCATGGTGTCGGCACCCGGAGTTTATGAACTGATCGACGGAAGCCGAGTTAAAGATGCCATTGCAGCGGCTGGTGGCGCATCAGAGGGCGCCGACCCCAATGCCCTAAACCTCGCGGCCCTGCTGAGCGACGGCCAGCGAATAGTCGTTCCCAAGATCGGCGAAGCTGTGGCAGCTGAAAGCAGTGCCGTTGCCGGGGCCAAGGTAAATCTCAACACGGCTACCAAGGTGGAACTTGAGACTCTGCCATCTGTCGGCCCCGTTCTAGCACAAAGGATCCTCGATTATCGTCAGCAGAAGGGTCGCTTTCGCAGTGTTCGTCAGATCATGGAGATCGACGGGTTCGGTCCCAAGAAGTTCGAGTCACTCAAAGACTTGATCGCGGTATAGATGCCGCAGATTCGCATCTGGTCTGTCGCCGCATGTTTCGCAGCGGGGATTCAGGTGGCGGACTTGCTCGCACCGTCTGCAAGCGTGGCGCTCGGATCGGGTGCTCTTGGCATCGCCATCCTGCTGCTTGTTTGGGCCCGACATCGCCGTCAGCCCGAGTCGAAGGCGGGCGAATACCTTCCGATCCTCGGACCACTCGCTCTTGTAGGAATCATTTCGGCAGCACTCGTGGGGTTCGGGGCGATGGGTCTTCGTTCTTCTGCCATCCAAAATGGCGCAGTTCGAGTTGTGAACGATCGCATCGTCGTTGTCCCGGGAGTTGTAGCAACCGACCTTGAGGACTCGAAGTTCGGGCACCGCTTCATCTTAAGGACCACCAGTCGGCAACGCATCGAAGTTCGTTTCTACGGTGCGCCCCCGAAAGTGAGGCTGGGAGATCATGTTCGAGTTACTGGGAAGATTTCAAGGATCCAGTCTAGCGATCGCAAGGTGATCGCCCGCATCGTGGCGCATCGTGAGGGGGCGGTGATACTGAGCAGGTCGCACAACCCGATGCTCGTGGCTTCTAATGCCTTTCGTGATGGCATGCGCGGCAACGCGGTCAGGGCTATTGGAGAGCGTCGAGCGGGATTGCTGCTAGGGATCACGATCGGCGACACGAGGCTTATCCCCGATGAAGTTACGCAGAATTTCCGTGATACAGGCCTTTCGCATCTGACGGCAGTGTCGGGGGCCAACCTTGCGATGTTATTGGCTGCCATCGTTTTTGGCTTAAAACTTTTGCGTATCCCGCGACGGGGACAGGTCATCACTTGCATAGTGGCGGTCCTGGCTTTCACCGTCGTAGCGCGATGGGAACCTTCTGTTTTGAGAGCCGCAGTGATGGCAACGGTCGCGCTGATGGCCTTTTATTTCGGACGGAGATCCCAGGCCTTGTATGCGTTAGGGCTTGGGTTCATCGGGTTGTTGGCGTTTGACCCGTTCATGTTGTGGTCGATCGGCTTTCAACTATCGTTTGCAGCCTCGTTGGGAATCTTGCTCTTGGCCCCCAAGCTGGTTGAGCGTTTCAAGGCCCTGCCGAGACCTTTGGCGGAGGCTCTTGCCGTTGCGATCGCGGCACAGTTAGCAGTCACTCCGCTGTTGGCGGTGCATTTTGAGCGCATCTCTTTGGTTTCGGTCCCCGCGAACCTGGTTGCGTTTTCTCTGGTGGCTCCGGCTACGGTCTTAGGGTTCGTGGCGGGGGCGCTCGGCCCGGCAGGGGGCGTGTTTTACTCGGCCGCAGGAATCTTCGTTGGTGCTTTAGATCGCGTGGCTCTGCTGTTCGCGCGAGCACCGAAAGCCTCGCTCGATGTCGATTGGGATGCAGTGGTTCTTATCGCGAGTCTTATGCTTCTGGTCGCCTTTGGACTCTGGCTGCACCGCGGTTTCCGGAGTGCCCGCTGGAGCGTTGCGATCGCTCTTGCTGTAATGACCCTTGGAGGACTTGCAAATGCAACGGGATCATCCACCCCCGATGGTCTGCGAGTTACTTTTTTCGATGTAGGGCAAGGTGATGCTGCCTTGATAGAAACTTCTCAAGGAGCGCGAGTCTTGATCGATGGGGGACCCGACCCCAACGCGCTGGCCCGTCTGCTTTCTAAACGCGGCATCGAACGCATCGACCTTATGGTTGTGTCGCATCTGCATGCGGACCATGTCGAGGGTTTGCGCGCGGTTGCGCGACGCCAACGAGTGGTTCGAACATGGCACCCCGGCGTTCCCGGTGAACTCATCGACGTCATTGCTCGATATGCGCGCGTTGAGGTGCCAACTCGTACGGAGCGTCTGGTGATTGGCGATCTGACCGTTGAAGTCGTGGCCCCCCAGGTCGACCAAGTCGAAGCGGCCACGGCTGAAGGCCAACAGCCTGAAGGGTCAACACTGAACGATGCCTCGCTGGTCTTGCGCATCGGGTGGGGGCGTTCGTGCGTGTTGTTCACGGGAGACCTGGAGAACGAGGGGCAACTGCGCTTGGTAGATGAGGATCCGACTCGCATCGAATGCGCTGTGATGAAGGCGCCGCACCACGGTTCCGGACGACTCGAGAACGATTTCGTTGCAGCGGTGGACCCAGAGTTTGTGGCGGTGTCCGTAGGACGCAACACGTTTGGTCACCCAACAGCAAAGGCGCTGGAAATGTTTGCGGGCGTGGGGGCCAGGGTGCTGCGAACTGACCGCATGCAGGACATAACCCTTGAGATGGATTCCTCTGGAAGAGTTACGGTTGGCTGATGACAAAACTTCAGCCCGCATACTTGATAGTCGGAGACGATACCTATCTGTGTCACAAGCAACTCGACACGTTGCTATCGGAGGTGCCTGAACATGCCAGGGACGAGTTCGGGCCTCAAGACGACCTGGGCATCGTATTGCAGTCGATCCAAACTCCATCGATGTTTGCTGACGAGCGCGTAATCATCCTCAAAGAAGTCGAGCAATTGAACGCCGAGTCTTTAAGAAGGCTGATCGCATACTTGGAAGAACCAGCTCCGGCATCGGCGCTGATCATGCTCGCAAGTAAGTCGGTTCCGAAACTTGCTGCGGCAGTCCGCAAAACCGGGCGCGTGATTGAGGCGAACAAGGGCAAGCGAAACGACCTTATGGGCTGGCTAAGGGATGAGGCTAAGTTGCGCGCCTTGAAGATTGGTACCGATGCGGTATCTCGTCTTGTCGACACACTTGGCGAAGATCGCGGGGCGCTCGCTCAGGCATTGGACCAGTTGAAACTAGCGGGATTAAAGACCGTTAGTCAAGCTGATATCGCTAAACATTTCACCGGCGGAGTTCAGGCAAAACTATTCGGGTTCGTAGATGCGGTTGCATCGAAACAAAAGGGACCAGCTCTGGAAGCGTTGAACCGTTTGATAAAGCAAGGAGAGGCACCGCAACTTGCGTTCTGGACTCTCGCCCGCCACTTTCGGATGCTGCTTCAGGCGTGGGGTGGTTCCGTTGGTCAGGTCTCAACAGATCTGGGACTCCCCGACTGGAGAGCAGAAAAGCTAGTCCGCCAAGCAAGGCTGTTTTCCGAACAGGGCCTCATCGAGGCGTATCAACTGCTCTGCGCCGCTGACCACAAGATGAAAAAGAGCGAAGAGCCCGAAGTTTTTACGCTTGAGCGCACCGTGGCCCTGATCGCTTCTTCCTGAATCTGAACAGGCCAAACCGGCCAAACTGGGTTGGGAGTCGGGAAGAACGGGG
>JBDSRR010000245.1:0-6733 GCA_039929185.1 Actinomycetota bacterium | reverse complement strand
AGGTTCCATGGCAAGGTCAAAGCGCTGGCAGATGGCGCCCGAGAACAAGGATTGGATTTCTAAGATGTTTGAAAGTTTTGTGATGCGCACAGGCGGCGCCCCTGGGGGCGGCGGCGCCGGACGCCCCGGTGGACCCGGCGGCCGTGGACCAGGCGGACCCGGTGGACCCGGCGGCCGTGGACCAGGCGGACCCGGTGGACCCGGCGGTCGTGGACCAGGCGGACCCGGTGGACCCGGCGGTCGTGGACCAGGCGGACCCGGTGGACCCGGCGGCCGTGGACCAGGCGGACCCGGTGGACCCGGCGGCCGTGGTGGACGCGGCGGTAGGTCCGATCGTCCAAGATCTGGCCGCGACGAAAGCAGTCAATATATAGAGAAGGTTGTCGGGCGGCCTCGCCGTGTTGCAAAGGTCGTGAAAGGTGGCCGGCGCTTCTCCTTCAGTGCCCTGGTGGTAGTTGGGACTGGCGCAGGACGAGTTGGTGCTGGCTCTGGAAAGGCTCGTGAAGTACCTGCGGCCATCCAAAAGGCCATCGATATAGCCAAGCGCGGCATGTTCGACGTACCTATGGTGGGCACCACCATTCCCCACCAGGTTATCGGCGAGTCATCAGGGGCGGTCGTGCTGTTGAAGCCCGCATCTCCTGGTACAGGGGTCATCGCTGGTGGCCCAGTGAGAGCGGTTATCGAAGCCGCTGGCATCAAAGATGTTTTGAGTAAGTCTTTAGGTTCGGCCAACCCGCTCAACATCGTTCACGCGACCATCGCTGGGTTGAAGATGCTCGAACGCCCTGAAGATGTAGCAAAGCGTCGGGGTAAAACCGTAGAGCAGATCGCCCCCCGCTATCTGCTAGCACCAGCCGCCGTCACAGCAGCACCGATCGAAGGTTAGTTATGGCACAGTTGAAGATCACGCAAGTTAAAAGCTCCGTTAGTCGCAAGAGCGACCAAGGCAGGACTTTGAAGGCTTTAGGCTTGCGACGCATCCGCGATAGCGTTACTCAACCGAATCGTCCCGAGATACTCGGCATGATCCGCAAGGTCGAACATCTAGTTGTAGTAGAAGAGGTCAAAAATGAAACTTCATGAATTGGCACCAGCTCCAGGATCTACAAAAGACCGTATCCGCGTAGGTCGGGGCCGTGCTGGGCGTCGAGGCAAAACCGCGGGACGGGGCACAAAGGGAGACAAAGCTCGTGGGCAGGTGCCTGCGACATACGAAGGCGGTCAGATGCCGCTTCATATGCGCCTGCCAAAACTGCCCGGTTTCCGCAATTTCAATCGTGTGGAGTACACGGTCGTAAATCTCGACGGCTTCGATCAGTTCGAGTCAGGGTCGATCGTCGATTCCGATGCTCTGCGGTCGAAGGGTTTGGTCCGCAAGAAAGGCAAAGTCAAGGTACTGGGGCGGGGTGACATCTCCAAGCCACTGACCATCAAAGTTCAAGCATTCAGCGCGACCGCTATCGCCAAGATCGAAGCTGCGGGCGGCACTGTTGAGGTCGTTTAGAATCGGTCGCAACCAAACCTTTTAGAGGAGCCACATGCTTTCAGCCTTCATCAATGCCTTTAAGGTCCCAGACCTGCGCCGGAAGATCTTCTTTACGCTTTTCATAATCGCTGTTTACCGTGTCGGGTCGCATCTGCCCGCCCCCGGCGTCGATTTCACGAAGGCGCTTGAGCTGACCGGGCAGACAACAGGGGCCCTTGGGTTCCTTAACTTGTTCTCAGGCGGGGCTTTGACGCGTGTTGCCGTCTTTGGTCTTGGAATCATGCCTTACATCACTTCCTCGATCATCATGCAGCTGCTTACGGTTGTTATCCCGAAGTTGGAGCAGTGGCAGAAAGAAGGCGAGACGGGGACTAAAAAGATCACCAAGTGGACCCGGTATCTAACTATCGCGTTGGCCATCATGCAGTCGACTGGGTTCGCGTTTTTCGTTCACAACTCGCTTCAGGATGGGTCCGGTCAGCGTGTCGACCTGATCCCCAATTTCACAGTCCCCCGTGTGGCCCTCATCGTGCTGACCCTGACTGCGGGTACCGCTCTTGTTATGTGGCTGGGAGAATTGATCACCCAGCGCGGCATCGGTAACGGTATGTCGATGCTGATCTTTGCGTCCATCGTCTCGCGTCTTCCCATCGATATGACTGCTATCCAGAAGCAGAAGGGTTGGTTTTGGTTCGGACTCATCGTCTTCCTGGCCCTTTTGATCATCGTTGCCATCGTCATCGTCGAGCAAGGGCAACGTCGCATCCCGGTTCAGTATGCAAAGCGCGTTGTGGGTCGAAGGATGTATGGGGGCAGTTCCACTTATCTACCGTTGAAGGTGAACCAGTCTGGTGTTATACCCATCATCTTTGCGTCAAGCGTTCTGGCCTTCCCGGCCTTGATCGTTACGGCCATCCCCTGGAAGCCGATGACCAATTTCATCAATAATCATCTAGCAAGCCCCAACGACTGGGTGTACATCACGATTTATGGCTTCTTGATCGTTATGTTTGCCTACTTCTACACTGCGATCAGTTTCAACCCCATCGATGTGGCTGACAACATGAAGAAATATGGTGGTTTCATTCCAGGCATTCGGCCGGGTCGTGCTACTGCCGAGCACCTGGATTACATCCTGGCCCGCATCGTTTTACCAGGGGCCCTTTTCATCGCTTCCATCGCTTTGCTCCCGTCACTAGCTTTGGCGACACTGCAGATCCAAGAACTTCCGTTCGGCGGAACGTCGATCCTGATCACCGTCGGTGTGGCGCTTGAGACGATGAAGCAACTGGAGTCGCAGTTGTTGACGCGCCATTACGAAGGTTTCCTCGCATAACGATTGTGCGACTAATTTTCCTTGGCCCACCAGGGGCCGGTAAGGGCACTCAAGCAGCGCATCTTGCCCGCCACCTTCATCTGATGCACGTGTCTACGGGAGACATCCTGCGCAGAGCGATCTCCTATGAAACGCCCATCGGCCTGGAAGCGAAGGCGTACATGCACAAAGGCGAGCTGGTTCCTGATGAAATCACCGACCTTTTAGTCCGCGAGTGCCTGGTGCGCGATGGCGCCAGTACGGGGTTCATACTCGACGGATACCCGCGCAACCTAGAGCAGGCCAAGCAGTTGGATGAGTCGCTCGATAGTGTCGGCGCTAGCCTAGACAAAGTTATCGATTTCATCATCGATCCGCGAGTGGTAGTTTCTCGGCTTTCTGGGCGGCGTACTTGCCCAAAATGTCAGACGCCTTATCACGGAGTGTCGCGGCCCCCGGTTCGTGATGGGTTCTGCGATCTCGACGGCACTGAACTCGAACATCGCATCGACGACAAAGAAGAAACTATCTTGCGACGCCTTGAAGTGTACGCAGAGCAAACCGAACCCCTGACTAGTTTTTACGAAGAGCGGGGGCTGCTTACGAAAGTGGATGCAGTGGGTGATGCTGAGGCGGTCTTCGAACGTCTTCTTGAGGCGGTTAAGCAGTGATCATCAAGAAGAGTCCCGAACAGATCGAAAAGATGTATCGGGCGGGTCAAGTGTTGGCAGAGGTGGTGTTGGAATTACGCGAGGCGGTCCTGCCCGGCGCCCGGCTCATCGATCTGAATGACATGGCTGACCGTTCGATCCGATTGCGCGGAGGGGTGCCCTCATTCCTTGGGTATAGAGGCTTTCCCGGAAGCATCTGCGCCTCTCCTAACGATGTTGTTGTTCACGGCATCCCTGACGAAACCGCGTTGAAAGACGGCGACACGATCGCCGTGGATTTCGGACTCATCCTTGATGGTTGGCATGCCGATACTGCCTACACATTCGCGGTTGGCATCGTGTCCGACGAGGTGAGCCGTTTGCTGAAAGTCACAGAAGAGTCACTTTATTCGGCCATCGCTGAATGCAAGGCGGGAAACTACTTATCCGATGTCTCAAATGCGGTCCAAGTTGCGGCCGAGGAAGCCGGCCTGGGAGTGGTGCGCGAATACGCTGGACACGGCATCGGGCGCAGTTTGCATGAGGATCCCCAGGTGCCTAACTACGGCCCCGCAGGGCGAGGGCCGAAACTCGAGCCTGGCTGGGTTCTGGCGATAGAGCCAATGGTCAACCTTGGCGGCTGGCAGACCAGATTGCTCGACGACGGATGGACGGTGGTGACCGCCGATGGCAGCCTGTCGGCTCACTTCGAACACACGGTGGCAGTGACCGATTCGGGCCCTCGCATCCTGACTCAACTTCCCATCTAAGGTGGTACACTTTCACGTTCCGGCCGCCGGGTGTTTTTTGCCGCGCGGCCGAGGTCAAGGAAGTGGGTCCGTAGGCTCTCATTCACTAACCGTGGAGTGCCTGCGTTCGCGTTGATTTTCGGAGGGTTATGGCACAAAAGGGTAAGTCGGGCAAGGAAGAATCGATCGAGGTCGAAGGTACCATTGTTGAACCTCTTCCCAATGCCATGTTCAGGGTTGAAATACCAGGCGGACACAGGGTGTTAGCTCACATCGGCGGCAAGATGCGGATGAATTACATCAAGTGTCTTCCAGGCGATCGGGTGTTGGTCGAACTTTCTCCCTACGACTTAACTCGTGGTCGAATAATCTTCCGGTATCGATAAGGGGAATCAAATGAAGGTAAATCCAAGCGTCAAGAAGATGTGCGAAAAATGTAAAGTGATCCGCCGTCGTGGCGTTGTAAGGGTTATCTGCACTAATCCGCGGCATAAGCAGAGGCAAGGCTGATGGCGCGCATCTCCGGTGTCGACCTTCCCCGCGATAAGCGGGTAGATATAGGGCTTACATACATCTTCGGCATTGGCACCACGCAGTCGAAAAAGATCATCGAGGCTACCAACGTCAACCCCAGCACCAAGGTGCGCGACCTGGCCGAAGATGAAGTAGTGCGGATGCGCACCTACATCGACGCTAGCTTGAAAGTCGAAGGCGACCTTCGCCGCGAGGAAAGTCAAAACATAAAACGAAAGATCGAGATCGGTTGCTACCAGGGTTTGCGCCATCGCCGCAACTTGCCTGTTCGGGGACAGCGGACTCGCACGAATGCTAGAACGCGCAAGGGCCCCAAGAGGACCGTTGGTGCACAACGAAAGAAGGTTAAGTAGTGGCGAAGACAAAGAAGCCAAAGAAAAAAGAAAAGAAAAACATCCTGCATGGTCAGGCACACATCAAGTCAACCTTCAACAACACCATCGTGTCTATCACTGATCTCGAAGGAAACTCGTTGTCATGGGCCTCTGCTGGAAACGTGGGCTTCAAAGGCTCACGTAAATCGACGCCGTTCGCCGCGCAACTCGCAGCCGAGGCGGCCAGCCGTCGAGCGCAGGAGCATGGCGTTCGTAAGGTTGACGTCTACGTGAAAGGCCCCGGGTCCGGGCGCGAAACGGCCATCCGTTCACTCCAGGCTTCTGGGCTCGAAGTGCTTGGCATAAACGATGTAACTCCTGTGCCGCATAACGGCTGCCGACCACGTAAGAGGAGGCGCGTCTAGATGTCAAACCCCACCAATGCTGTTTGTCGACTCTGCCGTCGAGAGCGTATGAAACTTTTCCTTAAAGGAACGCGCTGCGAAGGCCCAAAGTGCGCCATCGAACGCAGACCTTATCCCCCAGGTGAGCATGGCCGTGGTCGTATCCGCGAGAGCGAGTACATGTTCCAGTTGCGCGAGAAGCAAAAGGCACGGCGCATCTACGGAGTGCTAGAGAAGCAGTTCCGCGGCTACTACAAAGAAGCTGCGAGGGCAAAAGGCATCACCGGTACGCGCCTGCTTCAGTTGCTCGAATTGCGGCTCGACAACGCGGTGTTCCGTGGTGGTCTCGGCATGAGTCGCAATCAGGCTCGTCAGTTTGTGAGCCACGGCCACTTCCAAGTGAATGGCAAGAAGGTCGATATCCCTTCCTATCGAGTGAAGGAGGGCGATGTTGTTCAAGTGCGCGAGCGTTCGCGCAGTGTAAGTCGCATCGTCGAGGCAGCTGCATACGCGACCGGGGGCCGAATCATCCCCGAATGGCTGAGCCTCGACCCCGGAAGTTTGCGAATCAATGTGTTGAGAGAACCTGCACGTGGCGAAATCGACGTGCCTGTTGCAGAACAAATGATCGTCGAGCTCTACAGCAAATAGAAAGGGCAATGTTTTGGAATCTAGTCTTCTCATAGTTCACCGTCCCCAGATCAGCGTTGAAGAGCTTGGCGAACGCCGTGCGAAAGTCACCATCGAACCGCTTGAACCTGGCTTCGGTAACACGCTCGGTAATAGTTTGCGCCGAGCCCTCTTGTCCTCGATACCGGGGGCCGCGGTTACTACCGTTCGCATAGAGGGAATCCAGCACGAATTTTCAACCATCCCGGGCGTGAAAGAAGATGTGACAGACATCATCTTGAATGTCAAGGAACTCGTACTTCGCTCAGAGCATGATGAGGTCGTTACCATTCGCCTCAACGTGACGGGACCCAAAGAAGTTACTGGCGCCGACCTTGAAGTCCCCGCCGGTGTCGAGGTACTGAATCCTGAGCAGCTGATCTGCTCGATCAACAAGCGGGCGCATCTCGAAGCCGAACTTACCGTTGCTCGTGGGCGTGGATACGTGGGTGGCGAAAACAACAAAGACATTGCGGCACCCATCGGTGTGATACCGATCGATTCGATCTTCAGTCCTGTTCGTCGAGTGACATATCACGTTGAGTCAACTCGTGTCGAACAAAAGACGGACTACGACCGGTTGATCGTTGATCTAGAAACAGACGGAAG
>JBDSRR010000244.1:0-26051 GCA_039929185.1 Actinomycetota bacterium | reverse complement strand
GGGTTCCGCCGACCGGGGAGATCCTGGAGCCAAGGACCGGCCATGGCTACCTTCAGGGAGAAGACAAGGGGCCACGAGCAGATAACCGAACCACAGTTTTGGGGGCGACTACCGTCCGACTGCGGGTCGAAGATAACAACGAAGTCGTTTCCGTCTATGTATATGCGGTCGACGCCGACGGGAGCACGTTTGCCTGGTGCAGCCCCGACGTTCCGCAGGGGATGAGTTCAACGGAGGTTTCCTGCACCCTCGACCTGAAGAGTCCCGGACCGGCCACGCTTCGGGCGTTGATATTTGATGGCTACACCTATCGAAATGTGACGGTAGTCGAACGATCGGTCTTCATCGGCCCATACTTCTTTTAGGGCTCTCACCCCGTTGGTGGACAGGTAACGTTCGTTCAGCCTGGGCCCCCAAGATGGGCCAACACGGCTCGGCTGAAGGCCTCCAGATCGTCGAGGTCGTCGATGTGACTCCAGATTTGAGCCGGGTCAATCTCTAAGTAGGCGTGAACCAGGATGTTGCGAAGACCGGCAGCCAGTCCTAGCCGCTGGGCGAGATCGTCATCCAAAACTTGAAGCTTGGCGAGAGCACCGAAGCATGTTCGGTAGTCTTCTGGAACTTCGGCGGAACTTTCGGCAACGATGTGTCCGCAGATATCAAGTGCTGCCTGTATGGCCAGTTGAAGGTGTCTTTCGGCCTCGGCTTGACGGTGCACGTCTTGCTTGAAGGCATCCCTCCCTGCTTCCCTCAATTCTCGAAGCAAGACTAGGCGCTTGTCTATTTCGCGCAGTCGCCGGTGAACAGATTCAGAGTCGACCAAAACGCCCCTCCTTCAACCGATTGGCCAGTCCTGCTTCAAGGATCCTTCTAAATGGCGCCATATCAAGGTAGCGACTGACAGTTTTGGTCCAATGGTCGACCCGCAGTTTCTCGTCACGACTGACTAAAAGGGTGTTTGCTTTCAGGACCTTGTAGGCGAGCGTCACCGGAGCATCATTAAGGATGACGACATCCGCTCGTTCAGAACCCACTATTGCACCGATGCTGTCAATCAACTCAAGATGTTTCGTGTGCAGGTCGCACGACTCATCGATCAGCACTGCGACGTCGAAATCCGAAAGAGAGCTGGCGGTTCCGTTTGTCCGAGATCCGAATAGGTATGCAACAAGAACGTCAGGATCGCCTTCGAGGGCTCCGCGGATCCGATCCTGAACCGCGACCTTGCTCATCGGAACCTCCTCTGATTGACCCTCGTTTTGTCCCTCACGGTGTGAAGATGTTCCCATGGAACACAACGCTATGGCGGCTTTGCACAATTGGCTGATGGAGTTGGGCAATGAAGGTAGGGCGCCCCGCACCGTTGAAGCGTATGAAGCAGATGTTGCCGACACTTTGGCGTTCGTGGCAGAGCAGATCAAAAGGCCGAACAATGAACTCGACCTTACGGAAGTCACCCGGGAAGGTCTGGTAGCTGCTATCGCTGACTTTCGGACTCGGCCCGATCCTCGTTACCGAGTGCACCCTGAGCGAGCCCCGAAGGAGCGCTCCCCCGCCCGTGTGGCGCGACGCATCGCCGCTTTGCGAGTCTTTTTCAAATGGTGCTACGGAACGGGGAAGATCCCTGCCGACCCCGCCGCATTGATTCGCTCGCCCAAACGTGGCAAGCGCCTCCCCAAAGCGTTGGATCAGCCGACGGCCGTGACGTTAATGGACGAAGGTGAGTCGCGCTGGCCCGCACGCGACCAATTGATCGTTGTCCTCGCGTTAACAACTGGTCTTCGGTTAGAAGAGATGGCCACATTGAAAATGGTGGATTTGGTTGGAAGCCCCCCCAATGCTCTCAATGTCATTGGAAAAGGAAATAAAGAGCGCCATATCCCCATCCCCGAGGTGACGCAACATGCCATCGAGACATATCTGCCTGAACGCCAACAACGATTAACGAAACTCGCACATGAGGCCCGCACTCTTTTCATATCGAGTCGACCAAGGGTGGTAGGACAAGTGACTTCGGTTGAGGCAACCCGCGCTGGCATCGCCTATGTAGTCGATCGGGTGCTTCGCCGGTGCGGTGCACGGCGAAGAGGCAGCAGAGTGCACGTGTTGAGACACACTTTCGCGACCCTTGGTCTTCGCCCCGACCAATCCACCGGTCAGCCGGCCTACACGCTACGCCAATTGCAGGTGGCACTCGGCCATGCAAACCTCGCAACGATCCAGGTCTATACAGAGGTTTCGGATGCAGAGTTGGTGAAGGCTGCCCAAGCCCATCCGCTAGCCAACACCTAATCCCTCCGGGAGCGGTTGCGTGTGTAGGATTTGGAGTTGCTTAGTGGCGCGCGTCATTGCTACATAGAGCGCGCGGATTCCGTTAGCGTGTTCGGCAAGGATCTGTGTTGGCTCAATGATGATTACAGAATCGAACTCCAGACCGCGAGCTTGGTCCACGGTAAAAACGGCTACTGGAGCGTCGAGCAGGTCTTCGCCTTGTTCTAGCTCACCGGCGAGTGCCATCAGGGTTTCACCGATGGACGCCCTTGGAACAATGATCGCGGTCTTTCCGTCTGGGACCCGTGTCTTGGTATCAGTGAGAATCGACCGTAAGCCCTCCCCCATCATCGCTGTTGTTGTGTGGGTGAATACCGGCGGCATCTCGGAGCGTCGAACGGATCGTGGCGCAACGATTTCTACGCCGGACGAACGCAGCATGGCGGATGCGATGTCCATGACCTCCGCGGGCGTTCGATAGTTGATGGAAAGCGTCATTACCTGGCGGTCGCGACTTTGTGGAAGGTACGGGAAGACGGTATCCCAGGAATTTGCCCCCCAAGGCCCGCTGGCTTGCCCGAGGTCCCCAACGATGGTCATGGACCCAGAAGGACATCGCCTTGCAATCATCCGCCATTGCATCGGTGACAGCTCCTGGGCCTCGTCCACGACGATGTGGGCGTACTCAATGATCGCTGGAGGTTCTTCGTCTTCGATCCTAAACTCCTCTTCGAAGTTGCGCTCGACGACCCTGATGACATCAGCCTTCATGAACTCGTCGAGAACCATGTACTCAAGGTCTGCCAGCGCTTGGCGCGCAAGCTCAGCCTTGAGCTCGGACCGCTCACCGGTGTCCGTTGCTCTTGGCCCTTTCGGTGGACTCCCCAATTGAGCATCGATCTCGTCGATGATGGCCACGTCGTCTTCGGACAACTGCTCCGTTGCATCGTGTAATAAAAGGTCGATTTCGTTATCCGTAAACAAATCTTCAGCAGCCTGCGTGAGTACGTCTCGTGACGTGAAGAGGTTTCGAAAGAATGAGGCCGCTTTAATGATTGGCCACATCTCTTCAAGGGCTGCCTTCAAACGTGGGTGATCGGCGAGTTCCGGCATGTCGCCATCTGGGTCTAGATGCCTAACAACTGCGTGTTGCAATAACAGCCGGGATGGGTTGTGAAGCTTGCCTTGGGCTCGGACGGTGTCAATCAGCGCGCGGGATTCATCCACCCGCAGTCGCAATGGGATCGATTCATGCCACACGACCAGGTCACTGCTTAGGGCGCATTGCTTCCTCCGGACCGCCGCCGCTATGAATCGCACCATTCGGGGGTCGCCCTTCACTCGTGAACGGATAGCGGCATCGGCCGCAGTCGCTTCGATCCCTTCCACCACGGCCCCCGGCGTAACTAACTTCACCTGGTGTTCTCCGAGTGATGGCAATACGTCCTCGATGTATCTAAGGAATACAGGGTTTGGTCCGATAAGCAGGATGGAGGTGCCCTGCAACCTGCGCTGGTAGGAATACAGCAAATAGGCGACACGATGCAGCGCGACCACCGTCTTGCCAGTGCCGGGTCCACCCTGAACGATCAAAAGCTTGTCAAGCGGGGAACGGATGATTGCGTCTTGTTCCCGCTGGATCGTGGGGACGATGTCGCCCATCCGCCCTGTGCGTGAGCGTTGCATCGAAGACATCAGAGCTGCCTCACCCATCAAGACCAGTTCGTCAGTGGCCGCCATATCGTCCGTCATCAAGTCGTCATCGAGTGAAACCAATCGTTGCCCCCTGCACACTAGGTGACGTCTTCGGCGCAATCCCATCGTCTTGCCCTGCGTTGCACGGTAGAAGGACTCCGCTATGGGTGCTCGCCAATCTACGAGGATCCGGTCCCCAGTCTCGTCATACACCCCCACCCGCCCGATGTGAAATGTACTGTGGTCTGTGAGATCGATTCGTCCGAACACCAATGGTTGGTTTCCGAATCCGAGTTTGATAGTGCGCCTTGTCTGAGCGTGCAACAACGCCTCTTTCTGAACCTTCGTTTGCCCGTGATGTCCCATCTTCTCGGCTTCGATTCTGGTCGATTGTTGTTGTGTTTCGGAGCGGATCCGCTCCCACTGGTCGTAAGCCAAGTCGACGTATTTTTGTTCAACCTGAAGCTCTGGATGCGTCAAATCACTGCCTCCCTTTGTAAATGAGTCAGTGATGCTGACGCATGATTATCGGTTGCGTCAAGGGGGGGTCTGTGTGAGATAATAGAGTTACCGAAAACGCTATTTAGGGACCGAGCAGTAGCGACCCTTCGATTTCGGTTCGTCCGTCTGGCAACGACAGCTCAAGAGTGTCCGACCTAGTTTCGCCGGCGGAGATGCTGCCTATCTGCACAGGGAAGGTAGCTTCACGTTTGCCTACCAGTACAAGCTGTACCGTTCCACGCCATGGATCAATAGTGTTGTTGGTGATGAGGACGTCGAGGGTGACCTTCTCGCCTGTTCGATGCCCGGCTCGGAAATTGACCAGCAGCCCTCCACAGATGCCCTCTTCGGAATCGCGGGTGAATTTACTAGAGGAAAGGATCGTGGGCGGCCCGTTCGGGGGCAAGATGATTGTGAAGGGGGCCCCTACGTTCTCCTCACAGACCAGAGCATGCGTCAATCCACGAAGGCTCGATGTGGAGATAGGAATAAGGAATGCTCCCAACATCGCAAACATCGCCAAACGCGATTTGATTCCAGTGACCATGGAAAGCAGTATAAAGGCTCAGTTGCTCGATTCAGCGGGAGTCCAGCGCAATCTGAGCTCACGTGCGGCCAATGCCTCGTCCAGTCGACCGACAGGAGTCGTGACCGGCGCTTCGTGGAGCCGATCAGCATCTTCGCCCGCGATCTGCAGTAGTGCATCTGCCAAGGCGTCGAGACTTTGTTTCGACTCTGTTTCCGTGGGCTCCGCCATGATCGCTTCTTCAACTACCAACGGAAAGTAAACAGTTGGAGGATGGAAACCAAGGTCGATCAGTCTTTTAGCTATATCCATAGCACGGACACCGTCCTTTTTAAACTTCTTGGCGGTTGCCACGAATTCGTGCATGCATAATCCGGGGTGCGCCATCGGATAGACGTCTTCGATGCGTTTACGCAGATAGTTCGCATTCAGTACGGCACGTTCAGAGACAGCGTGCAATCCATCAGCCCCAAGAGAGCGGACATATGTGTAAGCCCGCAGAACCATGGCGAAGTTCCCGTGAAAGCCATGAACGCGGCCTATCGAATCGGGACGGTTGTTGTCCCAAAACCATTTGCCTGTTTTTGGGTCCTGAGCGGGAAGCGGTTTCGGTAAGAATCGAGCCAGCCGTTCGCTTACCGCTACCGGACCAGAACCCGGGCCTCCCCCGCCATGCGGAGTAGTAAAAGTTTTGTGCAGGTTCATGTGGACAACATCGAACCCCATGTCGCCTGGCCGCACGATGCCCATGATGGCGTTTAGATTGGCGCCGTCGTAATAGAGCAATCCCCCGACGCCGTGTATGGCCGCTGCTATCTGTTCGATGTCACGCTCGAACAAGCCCAAAGTGTTGGGATTGGTAAGCATCAGACCAGCAACATTAGGACCCACGGCCTTTCGCAGTGCCTCGAGGTCGACGAGCCCACGTTCGTCTGAAGGTATCTGTTTGACTTTGTAGCCAGCTAAACGAACGGTTGCAGGATTAGTACCGTGGGCGGAGTCTGGGATAAGCACCGTGTCGCGTTCGTCATTGTTCGCTTTGTGAAAAGCGCGGATCAGTAACAACCCGGTCAGCTCGCCGGCGGCACCGGCTGCTGGTTGAAATGTCACGCGTGACATGCCAGTTATCTCTGCCAGGTCGCGCTCCATCTCGCCGAGAAGTCGGAGCGCACCTTGGGTTTGTTCTTCGGGTTGCCAAGGATGCAACTGCCGAAAGCCCCCCAAGCCCGCAACCTGTTCATGGATCTTGGGGTTGTACTTCATGGTGCACGAACCAAGTGGATACGGTCCTACATCGATCGCCCAGTTCTTGCGAGATAGGTTCGTATAGTGACGCACTAGGTCGAGTTCTGAGACCTCGGGAAGCGCAGGTGCGCTAGTTCTTCGAAGATGTTCGGGGATGCGCTGCAACACCTGCATCACATCAGCATCGAGCCCTGCTTTGGGCATGGTTGATGCGCGGCGTCCCGGTGAAGATATGTCGAAGATCGTTTTCACGAGATCGCCTCGGCTAATGTCTTCGCCAATCGTTCGATGTCGTCGGGGGTGCGTCGTTCGGTGACACAGATCAGTAGGCAATCAGGTGAGTCCGCAAGTACCGGACCGACTAAGAACCCCCGCTCCCCCATCGCTCGCACAACATCGGATGCATCGCCGGGGACTTGAAGTACGAATTCCTTAAACCAAGGACCGTCGAACTTCAGCGCGCATCCAGCCACACCGGCTAGCGATTCGGCCGCTTGGGCACTTCTCAGCATGCAAGTTTCACCGAGTTCTCGCAGACCCTGGGGGCCGAGCCATGAAAGGTAGACGGTTGCCACAACTGCCATCAGTGTTTGATTTGTGCACACGTTCGAATTCGCCTTTTCACGACGGATGTGTTGCTCACGTGCTTGAAGAGTCAAAACGAAACCTGGCTCGCCATGGACATCGACAGTTGCCCCACAGATACGGCCGGGCACTCGTCTTACGTGTTCCATCCGAGTTGCGAACACTCCCAGATATGGTCCGCCAAAGTTCAGATCGTTGCCCAGCGACTGACCTTCAGCGGTCACTATGTCGGCGCCGAGTTTTCCAGGCGATTCCAATACCCCAGCGGTCATCAGGTCGTAATGCACAATGAGCAAAGCCCCAGCCGCATGGGCAGCATCTGCATGACTAGCTATGTCTTCGATCATGCCGAAGAAATTAGGTTGAGCCACTATCAAGCAGGCGGCGCCCTCGAGGTCTGATGGCGAGGTGAATTCGTAACCAAGACCAACACCAAACGTTTCAAGCACCTCGCGGTAGTTGGGGTTCAGCGCGTCGGTGACGGCAATCTTCTTGCGGCCGGTTGCAGATGCCGCCAGGTTAACGGCTTCCACTAATGCGCTTGCCCCGTCGTAGAGACTTGCGTTAGCAACATCCATGCCAGTTAACTCGCAAATCATCGTTTGATATTCGAACAGAGCCCCCAGCACTCCCTGCGACAGCTCGGGTTGGTAGGGGGTGTACGAGGTCACAAACTCCGATCGGTATGCGAGAGCGCGGACCGCTGCAGGGATGTAGTGGTCATATGCACCGCCACCCGCAAAGCAGACCAACCGGTCGGTTGCAACATTTTCGTTGGCCATCGAACCCATCAATTCGCTTACTTCGATCTCTGAGAGTGGCGCCGATATGTCGAGTCTGCGCCCCAGCCTTAAGTTAGATGGGATCGGTTCGAATAGCGCCTCGACGCTTTCGGCACCGATGCGTTCGAGCATTTCTGTTACGTCTAGTTCGGTATGAGGTGTGTAGTCCACGGTTGTCCTTAAACGAATGGCCTTTTGGTGACCTCCACGGGCAACATCTTGCCCCGGACGTCGATCGACAGCATGGTACCCGTCATCGACGCTTTTGGAGTGACGTATCCCATGGCTATCCCATGTCCAAGGACTGGTGAAAAGTTACCGCTAACTACTTCACCTACGTCGAGCCCGTCCTGGAAGACACGATGATGAGCCCGCGGGATCCCCTGCCCGTGGGCCACCATGCCCACCAGAACTCGGTCGATGCCGGTCTCCTTTAGGGCTCGCAGGTCATCTCGAAGAAGGAAGTCCTTGTCCCACTCGATGACCCATTCCAACCCAGCCTCGATAGGGTTGGTGTCCTCAGAGATCTCGTGGCCATGCAATGGATAGCCCATCTCAAGTCGCAAAGTGTCACGGGCACCCAGGCCGGCTGGCGTTGCGCCCAATTGCAGCAGGCGTTGCCAAACCACAGGGGCGTGTTCCCAAGATACAAAGAACTCGAACGTGAATTGCCCGGTGTAACCGGTCCGAGCGATCATCGCTGGCATCCCCTCAAAATCGAACTCGCCGAATCGATGCATCTTGAGATCTTGGGACATCGGGATGATGGGAACTAGCGTGTCGCGGGCACGGGGGCCGGATAAAGCGATTATTGCCCATCGCTCTCTTCCTTCCGTAACGGTCATCCCTGATCCCGAGTGGTCCCCGAGCACCTGTTTGACTGCATCCGAGTTCGAAGCATTTGGAACAACTATCCAGCGATCAGGGTGCCTGTAGACAAAGATGTCGTCGACGATTCCACACCCTGTGTTGAGAACCAGGTTGTAGCCAGCCTTCCACACTGGTAAAGACGCTACGCGTCCAGGAAGAAGTCGATCAAGCGTCTCCGTTGCATCGGTGCCTTCGACGATCAGTTTCCCAAGGTGCGAAACATCAAAGAGCCCAACGTTTTGGCGAACCGCGGCATGCTCAGCTAAGACTCCGGTGTATTGAAGGGGCATATCCCAGCCGCCGAAATCGACAAGTTTGGCCCCTAGTTTCAGGTGTTCATCGCGAAGGGGGCTCTGCAACCTCACCGTGGTGGGATCAATTCTTTTTGGCTCGGCTCCTCAAGGCCATACTTGATCAACAAGTTGAGATAATCGCGCTGATAGAAGATCTTGCACTTCACGGTCGGGTACAACTCGCGCAGTCGGCGGACCTTTCGATTTTTCTTTGTGACCAGCTTTTGATTGAGTGTCGTGATCTCGATGAATAGATCGAACGCGGGGAGATAGAAATCGGGTCTGAATCGTTGAGTAACATGGCCTGACTTGTCCCATTCGATGTCGAAAGAGCGCGGCTCGTATTGCCACTCGATCTGATAAAAGTCAAGGAGTTTGCCGAACTGTCGTTCAGAGTTGTGTGCGAAGTTGGTCGTATCGCTGGGAAGATGGCTTTCGAAAACTTCGTTGCCGTTGCCCGAAATCGTCTACTCCTCCCCCTGTGCCTTTCCCAGTGAACCCAGTGACCCCAGTGACCCCAGTGAACTAACGTCGACTACCTCTTGCTCGACCCGTTTTAATTCAGAAACAGATCCCTCTAGTTGTTTCATAACCGGATCGATGGCGATAGAGAAAACCCCTTGGCCTTTTCGCAGCAAGTCGTACACCTCTTCTGGTGACTTACACGCGTAAACCGAGTTGCCGTCACTGGCGATCGTTACTCCGGAAAGGTCGTGGCCCAGATCGTGCAGATAAGTGATCGCATCACGAACCCGCTGAAGACTGATGCCGGCGTCAAGCAGATTCTTAACCAGTTTCAACTCCACGAGGTCTTCGAATGAATAAAGGCGCTGACTGCCCGATCCCTGGGCATCTTGGACGCTGGGGATAACCAACTTCGTGCGTGCCCAGTAGTCCAATTGCCGATAAGAGATGTCCACGATCTTGCAGACTTGGGGGCCCCTGAACCCGGTTTCAACTGTAGACGTCACCGCAAACTCCCTCCGATGTAATTACGTGGAAGTCAGCGTAGAACTTGGCCGGATACAGTGTCAAGGATTGAACCCCCAGCTCAGTCTTAGGTTGACGTTGAGAGTTACGCTCAACCGACGTGGGTGCCTGAAAAAAAGTTTAGTTTGAGCGAAAATCTTCAGGGCTAACTTCCTCAAGAAACTTTCGAAACTCCTCCAAATCGGTCTCGTCCCGCTCCTCATCCTCATCTTCGCGTATGGCTATCGCAGCCTCATCGATGACTTCCTCGGTGGCAAAGATCGGCACGTCCGTTCGCACCGCTAGGGCGATGGCATCCGATGGCCTACTCGAGACCTCATAATTCTTGCCGTTGAGAGTGAGCCGGATCGATGAGTAGAAGGTGCCCTCTCGAAGTTCGCTGATAAAGACCATGTCGACCTTCACGCCAACCTCGTCAAGAACGCTCTTTAGAAGGTCATGAGTCATCGGCCGCTGCGTAACAACTCCTTGAAGTGCAAAAGCTATGGCTGTCGCTTCGACTGCCCCTATCCATATCGGCAGGAAGCGCTGGCCGTTTTGCTCCTTGAGCAAAACTATCGGTTGATTTGTGGGGAGTTCCACCCTCACACCAACCAAACTTAGCTCAATCACGTTCGATTCCTCACCGGTTCAGCGTAGCACAGGGCGAAACATGGCTAGCCCCAAAAGACGTCGTTCAGGGCGTCTGGATGTGCCGCCAGCGTGGCTACGTCGTCTACCGCGGCCAAGTAAGGCAAGTTCCGGTAGCGTCCCTTGAAATCGAGACCGTACCCCACCAGGAACTCCTCTGTTTCGAACCCCTGGTAGTCGATGGGCGTTTCGGCGATCCGGCGAACGTCCTTGTTGATAAGGGCGCACACCTTGAGGCTACGTGGGCCCCGGGCTTGGAGGGTTCTGAGCAGATAAGTAAGTGTGAGCCCTGTGTCGACGATATCCTCGACAACTATGACATCGCGCGCTTCAAGTGAACTTTCAAGGTCCTTAACGATCTTTACAACTCCCGACATGGCGAATCCGTCTGAATAGGCCGAGATAGACATGAAGTCAACGTCAGGATCAACGTGCATCGCACGAACCAGGTCAGCCAGGAAAGTGACAGACCCTTTTAATACACCCACCAAAACTGGCCGGGTATCTGCATCTATGTCGGCGGTGATTTCTGCGGCCAACTGATTCACTCTGACCGCTATCTGATCGGCCGTGAATAGTACCTTGGTCTGCACTTAACGAAGCTCGGCCATTAGGATCGCCACGGGCCGTAGGAGGGCCCATAGACTCGATACCACGCGCGACCGCTTGGCGGCGACGCACCTGATACACGCTGCATGAAAGGGCACCTGGATGACTTCGCTTCCCCTGCCCGTCTTAGCCTTCAGGACCTGACTCTTGCGGTCAAAATCAAGAACCGGTTGAATGTCGCTCTTTTGCACCAACAAACTAACTGTCGCGTCTGAAATAAGCAGCGCCGTCCGTCCGTCGCCATACGTCTCGGTTGCCCATGGTTTCCCTTTATAAGTGAGAGTGACTCGATGATATTCCTGAAAGCCAAACTCAAGCAAAGTCCTTGCTTCCTTTTGAGGGTCAATGCTGCCCAGTACGACAGCGATCAGTTCCTCGCCCGAATTGGCCGCCGATGCGATCAGGGATCTTCCCGACGTTTTCGTATGTCCGGTCTTGACTCCATTGGCGGAAGGATAGGTCTCGAGCAGACCATTGCGGTTCATAAGTTCGCGGCCGCCGATCTTTGATCTTGGCGTCGCAACGATCTTGCGAAAAAGAGGAAACTTGAATGCCTCCCTGGTCATAAGGGCAAGATCGTGGGCAGATGAGTAATGGCCGGGCGCGTCGAGACCATGAGGGTTCTTGAAACTTGAGTCGAAGGCATCAAGATCCTTTGCGGTGGCGTTCATCTCATCGACGAATCCATCTACTGATCCGGAAACATGTTCCGCCAGTGCGACGGCGGCGTCATTGGCAGATGGCAACAGCAGAGCATAGAGAAGCTCTTCAACAGTCAGAACCTCCCCCTTTACGAGATCGACTTCACTTACCAATGGATCATCTGATCCAACTTGTTCAGCTAGCTCTGAAATGTGGACTGTTTCGGTGGGATCGGAATGCTCAAGAACCACCAATGCTGTCATGACCTTCGTTGTACTCGCGATCGCCCTGCGCTTATGGGGGTTATGTGAGGACAGGGTCCTACCATCCGAAACATCGATCAGGATCGTCGCCTCGGCTGATGGGGTTGCCGCAGAGACGCCCGGCACCTGGGACCAAACAAGGGATGCGAGGGCGACTAAAAGGCTTCTTTTAATGTTCCGAGTGCCCATATATAAACCAGAAGGCTACACATTCCAACGAGAACGGATAGTAGTCGCCCGCGGACGAGAAGTGTCCCTAGTCCGACTACTTTGGCCGCAACCGGTAAGAACGAACCGATGAGGGCGGCAGCAAGAGATCCTATGAAGATGCCAAGTCCAAGGGAGTAGGAGATGTCCGACCGGGTTGTCACGGCAGCGACGAATCCTGCCACGAGCAGGCCTACTAAGGCTGCCGTGGCCAAGGCGGCAACCAGTTCTCGCGAGATGACTCGCGTCTGGACGGTCAGGGAGCGAGCAAGAGACCAGGTGCCCTGATCTTGGGCAACGCGGAGAAATAGAGGAAGCAGCCACGCCACTGCCAGAACCGGTGACAATATCGGCGCCCGGTCCCGTAGCACAACAACTCCGACAAGGCCTGCCGCTAAAGATAGGGCTAACCCTCCGAGTCGCCCCGGAGAAGCACCTGCCACCTGAAGGATGTCTTGCGATGCTTCCTCCTCTAACACTTCAACGATGTCGTCAACCGTAACGATGCCGCGCATCACCTTATCGTCGTCTGTAACTGGCAGTGCCAACAAGTTGTAGCGCGACATCAAACGGGCGGCATGTTGCTGGTCATCGTATGCGCCCACTGTTACTAGATCGTGGACCATGATCTCTTCGACTGAACGGGTTGACGGGCTGCGAAGAAGTTCTCGCAGCGAGAGCACTCCAAGAAGTCTGTTGTCACTTGACAGCACGTACGCGTAATAAATGGTTTCTGCCTGCTCAGCTTGAGATCGGATCTTCTCGATGGCCCCGTGAACTGTTGATGGCAGGCTGATAGCGACATACGAAGGCGTCATCCGCCCCCCGGCTGAATCGGGCGGATAGCCAAGCAGTTCTCGTAGCATCCGGGCCTCGTTCAATCCCATTAGGCCAAGCAGCCTTTCTGCCTTGTCGTATCCGATCGCTCCCAAAAGGTCGGCGGCCTCGTCCGGCGGCATGGCCTCTATCACGCGCCTGACACGGTCTTCACTCAGCACCTCCACCGCATCTCGTGAAACATCCGGGTTGCTCTCGGCGAGTGTTTGAGCAAGTTGAGCAGCACTCATCACACTCAGGATCTGTTCGCGTCTTTCGATGTCTAACTGGTCGAGGATATCGGCGAGTTCACTTGGGTGAAGCTCCTTCAGCAACTGGATGGGAACAGTCAAGCGAACATGTCGATCGCCATGTCCCAGCGGTGCCACATAATTCCAGGCGATCAGTTTGTCCGGTACTTCGTATCCCAAGGCTTGGACGATAGATTCCAGCCGGGTCAGTTTCAGACGCCTTAGGGCCCCTCGAAGTCCGACATCGGCTGCGGTGATCCGCATGCCGGTTGACGATTCCTGCATCAACAGATCGTTGACCCTAACTACGCGCGCTCCATCGATGTCAACGATCTGTTGATCTAGCACATCGCTGCGCAGTAGCAAGTCGGCATCGTCCGGGTCATTGTGCAGAGTGGCCTGTCTGTCCAGACACACGATTCGACCCCTTTGCTGTATTGATTCCCAAGGCACATAGGCATACGAACGTTGGGTGTTCAAGTGCTCGCGACCTGCCCTGTTGAGCGCGACGATCACTCCACCTACTTTGGGATAACGACCTCTCGCGGCAGCAAGGTCATGGATCCGGCCGAGCTTGTGACCCGAACTGTCGGTGACCTTACAACTGAGGATCTCGGTGAGCCACGGCAACTAGCTGTGCAGGTGTTCGCGCAGGTCTGCCTTGAGTAGCAAATGCTTGAGCCGTTTTGATAGACGCGCTAGTTCTGCCAGCGACTGAACCGCCTGTTTTTGGCGTTCGCCTCCATTAGAGCCGGTAGAGCCGGATTGGGGAGAAATGACCTGTTCGAAAAGTCCAGCTTCTTTTGCGGCGAACACTTTGTACATCTTCAAGTGGCGAGCATGGATCCCGTATTTGCTGAAGTCTTTGGAAAGTTTAGCTACGACAAGGTCATCCTCGTCGTAACAAGTTCCTCCCGAAGGAAGGACATGAGCATGGATGAGTCCAAATTCCTCGAGTTCACGGAGGTGTTCTGGTTCGACTCCTGCAGAATTGCGCAGCTCTTCGAAACTAAGCGACAAGCCGGTATCGAATCGCGTGAAGTCGTCATCTGCAGTACTCGGCACAGTGTTCGGGATGGGTACAGCGACGGCCTCGACCTCAGATTTGTCGGCCCCAGGTTTGTTTTGCTCAGGTTTGTTAGCCCCGGTGGGCCCTGGGACTGGCCGTTGTTCATCAACTGCCGTCTCGGCTGGGTCAAAATGCTCCATCCTCTTTCGGATAACTTTGAGAGGGACGAACTGGTCGCGCTGGAGCCGCAGGATATAGCGCAGTCTGGCGATGTCGTCTGGGAAGAATTTACGGTAGCCCGACGTTGTTCGCTCTGTCTCGATCAAGCCTTCAGTTTCGAGAAAGCGGATCTTTGAGATCGAAATGTCGGGAAACTCTGACGAAAGGGTTTTGAGTACTTCTCCGATACTCAAGTGTGATCTGGTCTGGCTCATGGTGTTGGGGGCCCTTCTGTAAAGAAAACCAGTCTGAACTTACCGATCTGGATCTCGTCTGCATTTGACAACGACGATGTTTCGACCCGCATCCGATTGACGAAAGTGCCGTTCAGGCTACCCATGTCTGAAATGGAAAACCCATGTTCTAGGCGGCGAATCTCACAGTGTTTGCGTGAAACTGTTACGTCGTCTAGGAAGATATCCCCGCCTTTGTCTCGACCGCAGGTGATCACATCTTTGTCGAGGATAAACTTGGTTCCGGTCTCTGGACCCCGTCGGATCACCAAGATGGCTTTGCCTTCTTCAAGGTCTTCGATAGGGACCGACACTTCGTCGGGGGCCTCTGCTTCGGCCTCTAGTGGCGTGAAGGTTACGGTGGTGTCAGCTACGTCTTCAGGTTGAAGGGCAGCCCCACAGGTACTGCAAAAGTTGGATCCTTGAGGGTTCTTGTGCCCGCAATTGCGACAATACATGGCATCAATCTAAACCATTACTAGAGAGTTGAGCAACCGCTCCCCAAACCGAGGCGTATCCTTCCGTCAAAGCCTCGATCAAATCCTGAGATTCAGCCCCAGGGACCAACTCATTTAGGCAGGTAGAACTATCCACCTCAGAAAGGCCAAGAAGTTGGCAGGTTTGCGCCCGGACATCGTGCATGGGTATCGACCCATGCTGCAGGAACCATCCATTACGGCGCACCTGGGCACTTCCGCAGATCTTCCTTCCCTCGACCTCAAGGTCAGCCCCCGTAGGCTGAGCGAAGCAGGCGATTGCATCTGCCGGGCCACTATGTTGCGAAATGTCGGCGGTGATCCCAAGTTTGGCGAAGCCCTCTATCAAGCCTTGAGCAACCCACCGATAGGTTTCCAAAACCCCCCCCACCGAAGGGGCGACAACCGAATAAGTAAGATCCTCGTCATGCAGAACCGCACCGCCGCCAGTTGGCCGCTGTACCACTTGTACGCCGCTGTTGTTGCATCGAAAAAGAACATCGGGTGACAGGCTCCGGTTGGTACCGAAGGAAAGGCAAGGTTGGGTCCAAGAATAAAAACGGAGGATAGGTGTTTGCCGGCGTATAGCGATGCTGTGCTGCAAGATTGCCGAGTCGATAGCCATATTTTGTAAAGCATCCGTGGGGCCGCTGTTGACGAGTTCCCAGTTAGTTCGCATCCTCCCCTGCCATCTCGGCCAGGAAGCTCTCATATTCGTCTGATGACATAAGTTCATCGAACTGCTCAACGTCAGTTGGGTTGATGACTACCATCCATCCGGTGCCGTAAGGGTCCTGATTCACCGCCGCGGGGTTATCCCGACATTCGGTATTTACCTCATCAACAGTGCCCGTTAAAGGTGAGTAAAGATCAGAAACGGACTTCGTCGACTCGATCTCACCCATCGACTCGCCAGCAACAACTTCGCCTTCCAATGCCGGTAGGTCGAGGTACACGACATCGCCGAGCTGTTCCTGAGCAAAATCCGTGATACCGATGGTGACCTTGCCAGTTTCATCGAGACGAGCCCATTCGTGCTCACGGGTATAGCGCAACTCGTCGGGGACGTTGGACATCTAACCTCCTTGAATTTGACCGGTTCCACGCCGGATTATTCGTTTCCACGGGCGATACTTAGACAAAAGCGTGTCGGTATGCAAGACCCTATCTTCCTCAAAAACAGTCCGGATTACCCGGATATCGAAACCTGGGGCCCCTTCTTCTACCACGACTTCCTGCCCGGTGGGCAGGCTCGGGTCGTCAATGTACTTGGTTTCGAAGGGCTTGGGGTTGAATTGCTGGGATGCAGATTCTTCCACTCTGCGACCCAGAGGCGAAGAGTAGACGTCCACGATCATGGCTTTCTTAGTCAACCTCGCCTTCAACAAGAGTCCGAATCTGGTGTCGTTTCGGAACTTCAGGTCCTGCGTTCCGTAGTTGACCATAGCGTCTCGACCTATCGGATATTTGGAGATGTACAAACTGTGATTCGAACGCTCAACTATTTCAAGGCCAGCAGTGAAACTTGCATTGAACAACGTCGTTGCTACTTGGCAAACGCCACCACCGATCCCAGGGACCAGTTCCCCGTCCACAATGATGTTTGCCTCTTGATACCCGTTCTGCGGAGTGCGGGGGCCGGTGGCGTCATTCAAAGAGAAAACATCGCCAGGCTTCAAGATTGTTTCATCGATGGCATTGGCCATGAGGTCGATGTTGGTCACCCGTGGAGCATTGCGCGGGTCGAAGAAGGTCGTGAACGTCGAGATCCTGGAGGTGATACCTAGCGCTTGCGCCTGCTCCGTCGTGAAATCGGGCGGTAGTTGTTTGGATAGAAGAAGTATCGCGGTGTTGCCAGGCTCGACGACACTAAAGGCCGCTGCGGCACTGTCTACCGATGAACCGGCCTCGCTGGGAACCAGCACTGCTTGGGTGCCCTCGATATTAAATCGCGCAGAGCGCGCAGGCTTGAGCGTCCATGGAGCGACTGCGGCTATCTCCCTATCAAGTGCATCCGCATCGGCTTGCAGAACCAATGACGCGCTTTTGTTGTCTTCGGGGTCCTCGATCAAACGCACACGAAGGACCCGCGACACGGCACTGGGATCAACAGTGAAAGTCTGCCCCTCATACATGAAGACTGCGGGTCTTGAAAGAAGAACCCGAGCCTGCTGCTCTACTCTCTGCACATCGACGGCCTCGACTAGCGGTGAGGTTATCGTCACTGAGAGAGGCAACTTTCGATGGGGTTCGAGGAATCCGTCGATGAATTGGCGCCGAGTCGCGTCCACCGATAAATCGATACCCTCGGTAGGGACCGAAATAATCACCTGGCTCTCGCTGAACACCACAGTTCCGTCAGATGCCTGAACATGAACCCGTTTGGCTAGATCCTTTAGGGCCGCCTCCAGCCTGGTTTGATCGACCGTCGTTTTCCACGCGACGTTGTGTCGTCGCCCGCCAAACCTATGTTTGACCCAGGAAACGGGATCGCTTCTTCCAACTCCGAGGGCTGCATCAACCGTGCGCTGCATGTCAACCGCGATACCTAGATCGACGGCGTTTCTAGTCCATTCACGTTGTCCAACAACTAGTTTGACCTCACGACCCTCAACCGCTTTAGCCGCAGTGGCAAGTTTCGCTGAGGCTTGGCGGGCGTTCAAACCTGACACAGGTATCCCCGCGGCGGTGACGCCCTTTAGGATTTCGCCTGCATCGGAAGCCAAGGCGGTCCCCAGTGACCCAGCCAAAAGGGCGAGAACAGCTACGCAAGCGGTGACAGTCCGTCTTCGCATTCTCATGTAACCAACTTCTTCCTGATCGCTGCGGCGTACATGGCCACGGAGATCCAGTAAAGCGCTGCTCCCGCGGCGAGCATGGCAACCGCAATCATTCGCACTACTTGTTCGTCGGAAGGCGACATGATGCGCCCGGCGGCAGCGAAGGCAGTGCCCGTATAGATAAGAGCCGTTGCTGTCTTGCCCACAAAGTTAACCTCGATGCGGGGCACCCCACGAGATTCAACAATTGCAAACACTACAGCGACAAGGAGGTCGCGAGACAAGATTATGACCGCCAGCGACCATGGAATGACTTGTTGGAACGCAAACACCGACAGCACTGCAACGATGGCAACTCTATCTGCGACTGGGTCAAGCAATTTACCGAGAACGCTTACCTGCCCGGTACGACGAGCGACGTAACCGTCGACCCAATCCGTGGACCCAACAACAGCAAGCAGTATGAAAGCCAATGTATTGCGCCCGGTTAGTGCTGCCCACACGAAGATAGGCACAAGGCTAAGCCGTGCCGAAGAAATAACGTTCGGAACGGTAAGGATGCGAGTCGATACGATGTCCGGGGAGTTCAAGACCGTAGAGCCTACCGCAACACCCCACGCCCGCCGCCAAAAACCGACCTTTATGTAAACCAGCCGCTTTTTCCGGCAGATCTACTAAAGAGTCAGGGCAGGCAAGGGGCGAAGTCACACTCGTCGGGCTGACAGGATTTGAACCTGCGGCCCCTTGACCCCCAGTCAAGTGCGCTACCAAACTGCGCCACAGCCCGAAAGGGCATATTACTCCGGTAGATGCCGGTGGTTTAGGAAAGGCGTTCCAGGCTGATTATTATCATCGCTGCCTTCTTGACCATCACGCGCTCGTCTTGTTGCAGGCCAACGGGGACGCCTTCGGCCCCCAGTCGGGCTTCCTCGGTGCGTCCATCGTCGAATTGAACGACAACATCCCACCAGGTCATGCCATGAAGTGGGAACGGACGCAAAGAAACGACGATGCCCTCTTCGTCACCGAACATCATCAGCGTCGCTCGTCGCGGATGCGCTCACGGACCACGATTTGGATGGGGTTACCCAAGAATCCGTATTCGTCACGGATGGTGCGTTGCATGTAGCGCGTCCAACTCGGGGACAACTTGCCCGTTGTGAAAAGAACGAAAGTAGGCGGGGCAACAGATGCTTGTGTGGCATACAGGATCTTCACGGTTTTATTGGCAACACGCGGTGCTGGAGTTTTCTGCTGGGCATCTTGGATCAATCGGTTCAACACGCCTGTCGATGCCCTCAGGTCGCGGGCTTCGATAACCGGCGCGATAGCCTCCGTCAACTTTCCCATCCCGCGTTTGGTGGTTGCGGAGGTTCTGATGAGCGGCGCGTAATCGATAAAGTGAAGGCGCTCTTTCATCGAAAGCTCGGCGGCTTCAGCTGCAACGGAATCTTCGAGAAGGTCCCATTTGTTCAGTGCGATGATGGCCCCCACGCCCGCGTCGGCGACTTGCTCTGCGATGCGCTGATCTTGCGAAGTCGCCCCTTGAAAGGCGTCAACGACAAGGATGGCGATGTCGGCTCGCTCTATGGCTGAACGCGTGCGACTGGCACTGAAGATCTCGACGCCCTGAGTCTTTGCTCTACGCCTCATCCCTGCAGTGTCGATGAACCTCACTTTTTGACCGTCAACCTCCGCGATGGTGTCGATGGTGTCACGGGTCGTTCCGGCTTCGTGGTGCACTATCGATCTCTCCTCGCCAACTAGGCGGTTAAAGATCGACGATTTCCCAACGTTGGGTCGGCCCACCAAGGCGATGCTCGGCACTTCTGTTGGTATCAACTCCTCACCGGGCGGGGGAAGCAGGTCGACGATGCGGTCCAACAGGTCTCCTGAGCCACGACCATGCGTGGAAGAGACCATCATGGGCTCGCCTAAACCTAGGTTCCACAATTCAGATGCATCGATCTCGACCGCATCGTTATCGACCTTATTTGCTACGACTATCAATGGAGCATCGATCCGGCGGAGTTTGATCGCCAATGCAAGTTCGTCTGACGTGACTCCAGTTGCTGCATCTATGACGAACAGCACAACATCGGCGTCTTCTAGGGTCTTCATGGCCCTTGCAGCCACTTTTCCAGTGATGGTGGCGTCTGGGCGCATCGTTGCTTCGACGATACCCCCCGTGTCACTCAGGATGAAATCTCTACCGGCCCAATTGACGTCGGTGTCGAGTCTGTCGCGTGTCATGCCCTCGACTTCCCCAACGATGGAACCACGACGTCCTGCCAAACGGTTCACCAGTGTCGACTTGCCGACATTAGGTCTTCCTATCACTGCGACCCTAGGAGGCATGCGCTCGCACCAGTTCTACTATCTCGTCAACGATCGCGTCGATGTCGCGTCCGGTGGTGTCGATAACGAGCGCATCGTCGGAAGCACGCATCGGAGAAACTGCTCGATTGCTGTCGAGGTGGTCTCGTTCTGCAAGGGACGCAAGTGTGGTCGTTTCGTCCTCTAGAGCTCTACGGCGGGCTCTTTCCTGAGGCGATGCGGTCAGAAATACCTTCAATGCAGCATCTTCGAAAACAACGGTGCCTATGTCTCTGCCCTCAACCACACCGCCTTGCTCATCGATAACTTCCCGCTGAAGTGCAACCATCCATGTTCTTAGTTGGGGCACCGCTGCAAACGGCGATACTTGCGCTGTCACTTCAGGCGACCGTAATTCTTCATCGACTTGCTCGCCATCTAGGAACAGTTGGCCGCCCATTACTTTGATCGACGTGTCAGTCAGGGCAAGCAACAACCCTTCAACGTTGTCCACGGAGATGTCTAGACGCAGCGCCTTTAGAGTCACGGCTCGGTACATCGCGCCGGTGTCGACGTGGGGTATGCCAAGAGCAGACGCAACGCGTCTGGCAATGGTTGTTTTGCCGGCCCCCGCAGGGCCGTCGATGGCTATCACTGATCCGCGCTTCATTTCATTTGGCTCATTTCATCAGGCTTTCAAGGTCTCTGGCGAAACCGGGATATGAGATGGAAACACAATCCCATCCTTCGATATTGATCACATCTGTCGAAATCAATCCCGCCACCGCAAAAGTCATGGCGATGCGATGGTCACCGTACGAGTTAACCGTCCCTCCACTCAATCTCGTGGGTCCGGAAACGACGATGCCATCAGCAACCTCCTCGACATTAGCACCCAAATGCCTAAGACCCTCACAGATAGTCTTTATGCGGTCGGATTCCTTGGCGCGCAGTTCTTCTGCATTTCGGATGATTGTTGTGCCTTCTGCCTGGGTGGCAAGCAGGGCCAGGAGGGGGATCTCGTCGATTGCCCTCGGGATGTCATCCCCCTCGATCGTTATGGCGTGCAGTTGTGACGAGCGCGCCACGACTTCGCCCGTGGGTTCTGGTTTTTCGGTCTGCAGCATGGTTTCGATGTTGGCCCCCATCGCGCTAAGCAGGTCGAGAAAACCCAGGCGCGTCGGGTTCAGCCCAACGTCCTCTATCACGATTTCAGAATCGGCAACCAAACAAGCAGCCGCTATGTGAAATGCAGCCGAAGAGATATCTCCGGGCACATCTAAATGAAAGACCTCGATCGTCGAAGGCCGGACCTTAATCTGACCAGGCCCAAAGACCACATCTGCTCCGAAGGCTTGGAGCATCCGCTCAGTGTGGTCGCGAGTTGGACGAGATTCCGTAACGATCGTGGTTCCTTCCGCCATCGAACCGGCCAACAGGATTGCGCCCTTGACTTGGGCGCTTGTCACCGGAAGTTCATATTCGATCGCAGTTAAAGGGCCACCTTTCAGGCGGACGGGCGGAAATCGGCCCTCGTGCAATTCGAAAGATGCACCCATCTGCGTAAGTGGCGTTGCAACCCAATCCATAGGTCGTTTCGACAATGATTGATCTCCTACGAGCTCGAAATCGGCCGCCATTGGGGCCAGATATCCACTCAGCAGGCGCATGGTTGTTCCGGAATTGCGACAATCGAGCTGCCCTTTGCCCACGTGCGCTAGGCAATCTCTAGTGGTCGAAACGTCATCCCCATCAGCCAAACCATGGATGTCGCACGTCTTGCCCGACATGGCCTCGAAGATCAAAGCGCGATGCGAGATTGACTTGTCGCCGGGCGGGCGCAGACGGCCCTTCAAACTTGTCATGCGACCACGAATCCTTTATCGCCGAGTACATGGCGGGCGGCTGTCGATGCTTGATCGCCAACGAATAGATGGATGACTCCCCTGCCCCCTTCTGGGGAATGAACTATGGCCAGGTCCTCGATGTTGATCCGAGCCTCGCCAAGGGTTGTCGTTACCTCCGCGAGAGCGCCAGGACGATCTGGGATCTCAATCACCAGTTCAACAAGTTCTCCGTCGCGTACCCCCGGTTTGGATGCCATGTTGTCACGAGCGAGTTTGCCTTCGTCGAGAGCGCTCTTCAAGCTTTCCCAGTCAGCATTCTCGATCTGCCGGTGCCGCTGCTGAAAGGCTTCCGAAAAACGGAGCATCATCTGCATGATCGCATGTCGGTTCTGTTTGACTATCTCGATCCACAACGATGAAGGACTGCTGGCGAGGCGCGTCATGTCGCGGAACCCACCTGCTGCAAGCAATGGAAGCCCAGCCGAAGACACTTCCGAGGCGAATGCCATGAGAGTGCTCGATATCAACTGTGGAAGATGACTTGAAAGAGCCAAGGATGCGTCATGTCTGGCTGGATCCAATGACAAGACCTGAGCATCAAGGTCCGTAAGGAAGCGCACCAGCTTTCCATAAGAACCCACGTCGGAGTTGTCCGTGGGAGTCAATATCCAAAATGCCCCTGCATAAAGAGATGGCGATGCGGCGTCGATCCCCTGTCTCTCCGACCCTGCCAACGGATGGCCGCCTATAAAGTGAATGCCATCGGCTGGTATCTTCGAAATCGCCTCGACGATCTCTTTCTTGGTGCTTCCGATGTCTGTCACGACCGTCCCTTGCTGCAGATGAGGAACGATCTCAGCAAATATCATCGGGATGGTTTCAACCGGTGTGGCAAGCACAACTAAGTCAGCATGGTTTACCGCTTGCTGTAGATCAGACGCAGCGTGAGTCACTGCCCCGCTAGCCAAAGCCTGCCGGAGGCACTCGGGATCACGATCGAATCCGAATACCTCCCCACCGGGCACCTCGGCCTTGGCAGCCAATGCAAGTCCCAGTGATCCGCCCATCAAGCCCGTTCCTATGATGGCGATCCGGTGAAAACCCTCTGTCTTTTCAGCGGTCAACTTTTCAGCGGTCAATGTCTTGAACAGCCTTTCGTACGAGTGCAACGTGACGGGCGAATCCTTCGAACTCGGCCAGCGGCATGGCCTGCGCCCCGTCCGACAGGGCCTGCGAAGGGTTGGGATGCACTTCTATCATCAGGCCATCCGCACCCGCAGCCACTGCCCCCAGAGACAGCCGCAGAACAAGGTCTGCACGCCCGGCTGCATGACTGGGATCAACAACGATGGGTAGATGAGATAACTGCTTAACAACAGTGAGTGCAGCGAAGTCAAGCGTCGCTCGCGTTTCTGGCTCGAACGTACGGATGCCGCGTTCGCAAAGGATGATCTGATCATTGCCGCCCTTCGCTATGTATTCAGCGCTCATGAGCAATTCCTCGATGGTGTTGCAGAACCCTCGTTTCAACAAAACTGGTAGCTGCTGCATCCCGACTTCGCGCAGGAGCAGGAAGTTCTGCATGTTGCGCGCTCCGATCTGAAGGCAGTCTGCAACCTCTGAGATCCTTTCCAAGTCGCGCGCGTCAAGAACTTCTGTCACTACGGGCAGACCTGTCTGACGTTTGCACTCGACAAGAAGATCGAGGCCCCGCTCCCCCAATCCTTGGAATGCATAAGGCGACGTTCGGGGTTTGAAGGCACCTCCTCGCAAGATGGTTGCCCCAGCGTCTCGTACGGCATGTGCCGACACAAGGGCTTGCTCCTCGGTTTCAACAGAACACGGCCCAGCGATCAACGTCAGTTGCCCGGGACCGACCAGCGCGCTGCCAACCTTGATCGTCGAGCCCTCTGGCTGAACTTCCTTCGCCACGAACTTATACGGGCGCATAACCGGGATGAGTCTTTCGACACCAGGCATCGCTTCGAATGCCACATCGACCAGTATTTCTTCGTTGCCAACGGCGCCAATTATCGTGCGGTATTTACCCACCGAAATATCGGCGTGCAATCCATTTGTGCTGATGGTCTCCAGTACATGATCGATCTCAGCTTGTGTTGCATCGGGACGCATTACGAGCAGCATGTTGCCTCCGTCATTCGGGAAGGTCGGTTCTTAACTGGCGAGCCTTTCCGAGATAGACGTGCCGAAGTGAAGCGTAGTCTCGCTCTGTGTAGACGTGCGCAAGGACTCTGATGCATCTCGGGATAGCCCCTTCGACATCGATCTCGCTGGCACACAACAAAGGGATATCTGAGATACCGATCTCACGTGCGGCTGCGGCGGGAAACTCCGACCGGATATCGGGCGTAGCAGTGAAGATAAGGCTAACTAGGTCTTCCTTAGCTATCTCGTTTCGGTCCAAAATCTCCTGCAACAGCGTTACGGTGGCTGCGATCACAGTTTCTTTAATGTCTTGTTCGACCGTGATGGCGCCGCGTACTCCTCGGATGCGCACTCGGGTTTACTCCTTCTTCAGTCCCACTTCACGATATAGCGCATCTACTTCCGCTGGAGTGAGCGCCCGATAAGTTCCAGTCATCAGGCGCCCTAGACGGATAGGGCCGACAGCCATACGAACCAACCGCAGGACAGGAAAGCCGTTCGTCTCAAGCATGAGGCGTACAACGTGCTTGCGTCCCTCATGGATCACGATCTCAACAGTCGACCGCGCCTGTGCTCCCCTGATGTGGTCTAGTCGCTTCGCCGAAATCGCTCGGGCTGGCCGACCTCGATCTATCTTCACCCCCGGGTCAACAAGGGTCCGCAGTGTTGCCCCGTCTAGGACCCCGCGAACCTCCGCTATGTAGGTTTTCGGCACTTCCGATGACGGGTGCATCAGGCGCGTCGCTAGTTCTCCGTCGTTCATAAGGAGCACTAAACCCTCGCTACCGATATCCAGTCGCCCGACTGGATAAACGCGATGTTCCTCGCCGATCAGATCGATGACCGTCGTGCGCTTTTCGGGGTCCTTAACGGTAGTGACTACGCCCAATGGCTTGTTCAGTGCGTAGTATTTACGCCCCTTTTGCAGCCGGACCATGACCCCATCGACTTCGAGGCGATCTTTGTCTGACACCCGCATACCAAGTCGTGCTTTACGGCCGTTGACGCTGACCCTTCCTTGCTTGATGAGATCCTCAGAAGCGCGACGCGATGCCACCCCTGCTTCGGAGAGGATCTTCTGTAGACGAACACCAACCGGGCCTTGCTCAGTCAACTAGATGCCGGGGCCCAGTCCCGATTCCATCCGTTCGACGGCTTCCGTGTCGGGCATCAAAGCTGGCAGCGAGGGAAGATCTTCGAGACTCTTCAACCCCAGTCGTTCTAGGAATGTTTTCGTGGTGCCATAAAGGATGGCCTGCCCTGGCCCTGGGTCTCGGCCCACTTCTTCAACCACTCCGCGCAAGATGAGCGTACGCAAGACGCCTTCTGACGACACTCCCCTTATTTCAGCGATCTGACCGCGGGCCAGCGGCTGTCGATAAGCGATGATCGCCAAAGTTTCGAGGGAGGCCTGTGAGAGCCTGCCGCCACGGGTATCCGCCACGAAACGCTCAAGATATGGCGCCGTATCTGGATGTGTAGCCAGTCGCCAACCGCCAGCGACTTCTCGAAGGACGATGCCTCGCCGTTGTTCCTCATACTGGGTTGCCAGGGCTCTTAAGTGCTCGTCTATCTTGACCGCGGACAATTCGAGCAGTACTGCGATGTCAGGAGTCGAGATAGGTTCATCGCAAAGGAAAAGGACCGCCTCGATCGCTTGCTGTGCTTCATCTAGCATCATGTTGCTCCTGCTACGGGACTTCGCCACCTGATTGTGATGTCCCCGAACGCTGTCGGTTGATCGAGGTCAATCATCTGGCTCTTGAACAGCTCCAGCAAGGCCAAGAAACGAACCACGACTTCGATCTTGTCGGCGGCGCCTTCTTTCA